>VFKJ01001081.1 GCA_009885595.1 Myxococcales bacterium
CGCAAGGTGGGGTGCGCGCTCGGCAGCGCTTGCGCTCACTGCCGTACGATGGACAGGAGCTGCGGCCGCGTCAGCTCACGCAAGAGCCTTCCGGTGCGGCTGGCCGAGGGCTCGCGCTGTGCGATGTCGGAGAGGCTGATGATGCCCAGCAACGAGCCGTCGGGTTCGTTCACCAGCGCGCGCGCCTTCTTCGACTCGGCCATGCGCGCCTCCAGTTCCTGCAGCTCGTCGTCGGGCAGGCAGGTGAGGAACGGCCCGCGCGTCATCACCACGCTCAGCGGGGTCGAGGGCGGCAGCGACTCGGCGAGCACGCGCACCGTCAGATCGCGATCGGTCACCACTCCCACCACGGCATGTTGGGAGTCCAGCACCGGCACGAAGCCCAGCGCCTGGTCGCGCATCAGCTCGGCGCACTGCGCGACGGTGGTGTGCTCGTCACACTTGAAGATCATCGTCCACATCACCTCTTCACATTTCATGGCGTCCCCCCCGGGAAAGTGAACGCTCGGCTTGCAAGGCAGCGCCCGCAGGCTCACGGCGCCGGGCCAGGGCGGTCCCCTTGTAACGCGTGGAAGTGGGCCGCCAGCTGGTCGCGGAGATCGGCGGCCGCGCTGAACACCCGAACTCAGGCGTCGCGCGCCAGCGACGCCACGCGGTAGATGGCCTGGGCGAGGCGCGCGGCATCGACGGGCTTCTGCAGGTAGAGCGCGTTGCCCAGCTGCGCGACCCGGGCGCGCACCTCGGGGCTGCTGTCGCCGGTCACCACGAAGATGGGGGCCGCCACGCCCCGGTGCCGCGCGGCCTCGAGGCCTTCCAGGCCCGAACGCCCGGGCATGTTGAGATCGGCGATGATCACGTCGGCTGCGCGGCCGCCCGAGAGCTCGAAGAAGTCGAGCAGCTCGGAGCCGTCTTCGAACGAGAGCACCTCGAAGCCTTCGCTGATCAGCGCCTGCTCCAGCGCCCAACGCTGCTCGTCATCATCCTCTGCCAGCGCGACCCGGAGGAGCGGGCGGGGCGCAGCGGTCAACCCTTCGTCTTGCTGCATCGACGCGGGAACTGCACTCCGCATGCCCTGTGCCTGCGCGCGGCGTCGCCCTCCGGCTCCGCAGCCCGGCGCGAGCCGGCCCGCCCCAGGGCTTGCGCGCACCGCTGCAACTGTTGCTCAGGTCAGCGAGGGGAGCTCGAGGTACCCCTCGGGGCACAGGCTGGTCGCCAGCGCGACCGCGTTGAGGTCCTCGTGCTCGGCCCACCCGCTCGCTTCCCGGTTCTCGGGCTTGAGCCAGAACGCGTCGATCTCCGGCGCGAGCGCGACGGCGGGGCCCAGCGCTTCGAGCAGGCGGCCCTCTTCCCGCGAGGCCCGGGCGTGCGGCCCCCGCCCCCGCTGCGAGGCCAGCCGGGAGAGGCGCTCGAGCGCGTGCAACCCCACCGAGAGCCCGAGCTCGCGGAACGCGAGCCGTGACCCGGCCGGACGGGAGAGCCCGTTCTGGTGCGCCAGGTGCGCCAGCCCTTCGAGCGCGGCGGAGAGCACCGTCGTCATCAGCTCGCCGTCGAATCTCGCGCCCTCGGCCTGCAGCTGCGCGATGCGGTAGGCGTCGGTGAGCAGCTCTCCCAGGCCGAGTGGATCGGTGGTGGCCCAGGCGCCGCCGGTGATCATCGCCTCGAAGCCGTTGCGCTCTTCGGCCAGCGAAGGGCCCTCCACGCTCACGTGCAGCGCGCTGGCCGTGCTCTGCAACTGCACGCAGGTGACGAGGCCCTCGAGCGCGTCGTGCTGGCCCATCGAGTCGACCAGCGGGCGCGAGAGATCGATGCTCATCTTCCACACCAGCCGCCGCGGGGCGCCCTTGTTCGGCTGCACGCTGAAGGCGGCGAAGGCCACCGCCGCCAGCTCGCGCGCCCAGAGGTTGAAGCGCGGCTGGCGGGTGCGCCGCGCCAGCTGATCGAGCGCGAGCATCCACTTGGTCAGGTAGTGGAAATACTGTCCATCGCGCTCCCACTCGAGCTGCTCGTCGAGGGGGTCGTCCCACTTGCGCTCCGGCAGCGGCTTGCCGATGCGCAGCCCGCCCCAGGTGGGGTGCGTGCTCGCGCCGCGATCGCTCAGGCCGCTCAGCCAGCCTGCTCTCCAGTCGTCGGCGCGGTGCTGGCCCAGGGTCGCGTGCACCGCACCCACCAGGCGCGTGGCCAGCTCGGCGTAGCGGACCTCACCCGTCACCTCGGCCAGCGAGAGGAAGTTGCAGACCGCGAGGGCGTCGGTCCACAAGTACCTCCGCGAGGGCTGGCCGGCGCACACCTCCGTACGCTCGGCGAAGCGCTCCATCAGCTGCAGCGAGCGCTGAGTGCGCAGCTCGAGGGTGGGGGTGCTGAGCGCAGGGGTGGCGTTCATATGCGCGCGGCGCGGTGCACGGCCCGAGCCACCACGGCGTTCGCGTGCCCGCCGCGCGCCCGGGGTGCAGCCTTCGCGCAGCGGGCCCGTGTCGCGCAGGGCACCTCACTTGCTCGAGTCGACCCGTAGTCGTTTCACGGGAGCGCCCAGGTCGCTGCGAAGACACCCCGACGAGGCGGCCAGCCGATTGGAACTTCGTCAAAGCCACGCACGACCTGCAGCGCTTCAGCGACGAAGCCGCCACGCAGCGGCTGCAGGAACTCGCTCTCTCAAGGGGCCCCCGGGCGCCGCTGAACGAACGGGGGGCATGCACCGTGCACCACCTCGCCCCATGAACTCGGTGCTGAGCGGTGGCGTGGCGCAGCTGATTCGGGAAGTGCAGGTGCCCATCGATGGAATCGAGACCGCGGACCTCTCCGGGTTCATCGAGCGGGTGGGCGACGCGCGGGTGGTGCTGCTGGGCACCTCGACGCAGGGCACTTCGGAGTTCTATCGCTGGCGCGCGCGGCTGACGCGCGAGCTGGTGATGCACCACGGGTTCACCATCATCGCCGCCGAGGCCGACTGGGCCGACGTCGCGCGCATCGATCGCCACGTTCGTCACCTGCCGAAGGACCAGCGCACCTGGCGCGCCTTCGACGCCTTCCCGCAGTGGCAGTGGCGCAACTACGAGACCGTCGACCTGGTGGAATGGCTGCGCGCGCACAACGCCGAGGTGCGCAGCCCCTCGGGGCGCACCGGCTTCTTCGGGCTCGATTTCTACGGCCTGTTCGGCGGCGCGGCCGAGGTGATTCGCGCGCTGCAGCGCCTCGACCCCAGCTCGGCCGAGGTGGCGCGCGCCCGCTACGGCCTGCTCACCCAGTCTCAGTTCGACCCCGCCGCCTACGGTCACGCGCCGCTCACCAGCGGCTACGAGGCGGCCGAAGGGGAGATCGTCCACCAGCTCGAGGAGCTGCTCGCGCGCCGCGTGGAGCAGGGCCGGCACGATCGCGATCGCTCGTTCGACGCGGTGGCCAACGCCAGGGTGCTCGCCGCGGCCGGCCGCTACTACCGCGCGATGTATTACGGCTCGGTCGAGTCGTGGAACCTGCGCGAGCAGCACCTGTTCGACACGCTGCTCTGCCTGCTGAGCGCGGGCGGCTCGGCGTCACGGGCGGTGGTGTGGGCGCACAACACCCACGTGGGCGACGCCGCCGCGACCGAGCACGTGGGGTGCGACGAGAGCAACTTCGGTCACCTCTGCCGCCGGCATTTTGGCGCGCGGGTGTACTCGGTGGGCTTCGGCACCGACCACGGCACCGTGCTGGCCGCGCGCGGGTGGAACGGAGAGAGCGAGCGCATGCGGCTCAAGCCCGCGCAAGCCGGCAGCTTCGAGCAGCTCTTCCACGACACCGGCGCGCCGGCGTTCATGCTGCCGCTGCGCACGCCCCGCCGCCTGGCCCTGAGGGAAGAGCTGAGCCAGCGGCGGCTCGAGCGGGCCATCGGGCCCATCTACCGGCCCGGCACGGAGTCGATGAGCCACTACCTCGAGGCGAGCCTGGCGACGCAGTTCGACGAGTACGTCTGGTTCGACGAGACGAAGGCGCTGTGCCCGCTCGCCAACCAGCCCTCGATCGACGACGTGCCCGACACCTGGCCCTTCGGGATCTAGCGCCCCCGGTCATCCCTCAGCGGAGTCGAGGGAGGACTGGGAGGGCCCCTCACACCCAGTCGGGCAAGGCGAAGATGGGGTCGAGCCAGTGGGTGAACCACGCCGCGCTCAAGGTGGTCACCCGGTCGAGCGCTTCGCCTTCGAGAAACGAGCCGCCCGCGGAGGGCACCACGTCCATCCGGCGGTGCGGTGACAGCCCACAGGCCGCCCGGTTCGCCGCCAGCTCGTGTGGGTCGTTGCCGGTGACGATGAACAGCGAGGGCACCCGGGTGAGCAGGAGCGAGGCCCCCGCGTAGTCCGGCCGCCCGCCCCGCGAGACCACCGCCAGCACCCGGTTGGGCTCGATGGCGGTGGCGACCAGCGCCGCGGCCGCGCCGTTGCCCACCCCCAGGTACCCCAGGGGGCGCTCGCCCGCGCCGCCCTCGGTCGAGAGCCAGCGCGCCGTGTACAGCAGGCGATCGGCCAGCAGCGGCACGTCGGCGTGCGCCCCTTCGCGGACCTCGTCTTCTTCCTCGGTGAGCAGGTCGACCAGCAGGGTGGTGAAGCCTGCCCGCGCCAGGCTGCTGGCGAGGAAGCGCTCCCGCCGCGAGAGCCGGCTGATGCCGCTGGGGTGCGCGACGATGACCGCGGCGCGCGGGTTGGGGGGCACGAACATCAGCCCGCCCAGCGTGCAGTGGGCCACCGGCACCTCCACGGGCCTGTCCGCGATCAGCTTCATCGGGTCCCTCAGCACGTGGGGGTGCTGCACGCTCCAGGTGTTCACGGGCGGGCCCCCACGGCCACGGCGACCGGCTGCAGGAAGTCGCTCACCGGCGGCAGCGACGCCACCAGCCGCAGCACCTTCTCGCACAACGAGGGTGCCACGAAGGGCTTGGCCACGAAGCCGTTGGCGCCCGCTTCGATCGCCTCGACCACCCGGGCGGTGGTGACGTGGCCGGTCAGCACCAGCACCGGCGTCTCGCAGCGCACGGCGCTGCTGCGAATGGCCCGCAGCAGGTCGATCCCGCTGGAGCGCGGCATGTACCAGTCGGTGATCACCACGTCGTAGGGCGTGCGCTGGAACAGCTCGAGGGCTGCCGCGCCATCGGCGGCCTCGTCGACCGCGGGGAAGCCGAGCTCGTGCAGCAGGTCGCAGATGATGTGCCGCATGGAGGCGCTGTCGTCGACCACGAGGAGACGCGTGTTGGTTCGGTGCATGACGTGTTTTTCCTGGAAAGAGAGTTGAGAGAGGGTCGGACTCAATTGACGAAGCGCTCGAGGGGCGCGCGCCCGGCTTCAGGCGGCGTGCGCTTGCCGATGAAGATGCGCAGCACCTCTTCGAGCGTCTGGAAGCCGAAGGGCCGCGGCAAGAACGCGCTCACCCCGGCCTCCGCGGCTTCCGCCACCACCTCGGGCGTCACCGGCGTGGCGATCACCACCGGCGTGCCCGCCAGGCGCGGCGTGCCGCGCACCAGCTGGAGGATCTCCCGGCCACCCAGGTCAGCCATCTTCCAGTTGCTGATCACCAGGTCGTAGTGCTGCGAGGTGAGCAGCTGCAAAGCGCGCGGGCCGTGGCCGGCTTCATCGATGACCCTGCACCCCAGCGCGCGCAGCGCGTGGTGTGTGGCCACTCGGGACAAGGGAACGTCGTCGACCACGAGCAGCCGCGCGTCTCTTCGTTTCATGATGGCCTCCAAATGAAATGCGGGTCCCCACCACACCCGCACCATCAAGGTAGAGATCTGCGAGGGTTTTCGGAATCTCGAACTGCACGTACGGGTTCGCCCGTACCCCACAACGAGAGCTGGGCGCTGGGGCCGTCCGCGCTCGGAAAATCGTGCGCCGGTTCCACCTTCCGAGACGCGTTTCCACGGTGGGTCTCGACGGTGCGCGCGCTGATCGCGAGCCGCGTCGCGATCGCCTTGTTCGTGAGCCCGTCCGTCCCCAGTTGCAGGATCTCGCGCTCCCGATCAGTGAGCGCCTCGGGGCGTTGCGCATCGGGTGCGGCCAGCTCCTCGCTCCAGGCGCTGCCCACGAAGTGCGTGAGCTCGACGATGTTCGCGGTGCCTGTCTTTCGCATGGCGTTGCGCCGGTGCACCTCGACGGTGCGAAAGCTGATCGACAGGTGATTGGCGATGTCTTTGTTCGACAGCCCGCTGGTGGCGAGCATCACCACCTCGAGCTCGCGCTGCGTGAGCCGGCCCAGGCGTTCCCTGGCTGCGCTGGCGTGCGCGCGGGCGCGCTCGGCGGCGGCCAACACCGCGTGCACCCGGCGGCGCAACTCATCGCCGTCGGTCGGCTTGACCAGCACGTCGACGGCGCCGCTCTTCATCAGGGAGACGGCCAGCTCGACCTGCTGCTGCCCCACCTGGAACAACAGCGGCACCCGCAGCCCCCGCCGCAGGGCCTCGGCCTGGAACTGCAGGCAGGTCATGTCGGCGAGGTTGCCGTCGACGAGCAGGCACGCGGGCCCGGGGGCCATCGCCTGGGCGAGGAAAGAGGCCGCCGAGTCGAAACCCTGGACCTTGAGCCCGCTGGCAGTCAGGGCGCGCTCTGCGCCCCCCCTCACCGCGTGGTCCTGATCGATCAGCGCAACCGATGTCATTTCCCCCCCTTGGGGACTCTCTGAGCTGATGTGAATTAACGCGCGTGGTCGTTCAATCGGCATCCCCTCCACTTGGGAGAGTCGATGCCGGTTTCCGACGTCACCTGAGGGTGTCGCCCCGACGTGATGTCGGCCGTCAGTGAGGCGCAAGGCCCCGAACTCCGAGTGAACTGAGCTCCACCGGGGTCGCTTTGGCCCCCACGCTGAGCTGCATTCCGGGACCGCGGCGGACCGTGCCAGCAGAATGAGGCCGGGGCACCAGGTCCCTGCAACTGGGGACCCGGGCCACCGAGGGACTAATCCAGCGTGGTGATGCCGGTGCG
>VFKJ01000592.1 GCA_009885595.1 Myxococcales bacterium
ACGGGCGGAGGCTCCGCGACCGGCGGCGGCTCCGCGACCGGCGGCGGCTCGGCGATGGGCGGCGGCGGCGGCGCGAGCACTTTGCTCGACTTCGACGCGGGCGTGTCTTTGTGGGACGGCGGCACCGTCGTCAGTGGCGGCGCGCTCACCTGGGCAGCGGCCGCGCTGGACTTCGTGCCCCGCTACAACGACGGCACGCGTGTGCGCGGGACCTGTCCGCCTGGCACTCCCGCGGACTTCGCGCCCGTCTGGGGCTACGGGATCTACACGGACGACTCCTCCATCTGCACGATGGCCATCCACTACGGGCTCTTCCCGGTGACCGCGGGTGGGCCGGTGACCGTCGAGCTCCGGCCGGGCGCGCCGTCCTACTCGGGCTCGTATCGCAACGGAGTGACCACGCAGCCCTACCCCGCGTGGATCGGCAGCGTCGTGATCGTCCCCTGAGAGTTCGGCCGCGGCAGAGAGCCCCCCAGCGCGTTCGATGACAGGTGCGCGGTGGCGCCTTGTGCCGCTCGAAGCAACGCTGAGCGCGGTGCGCACGACCCTGCACACCCTGCGCAACGAACTGCCACCGCGGTGAGTCAGAAAACGAAGCTCGGGCCGCTCGCCGGCGCGGGGTCCTTCCCCACCCCGCTGTCCGCCTCGGGCTTGCGCGCCTGGACGATCAGCGGCGTCGCGATCATCGCGGCCAGCGGCAGGACGATCAGCAGCACGATGCCCACACCTGGCAGCAGGCCCCCGGCCAGAATGCCCAGGAGGATGGCAGGGCCGACGACGATGGCCGCGACGGGCAGCGTGGCGCGCAGATCGTTGTAGAAGTTGCGGCCGAAGATCGCCGCGCCCACGGCCGTGGTGGCCACCCCGAGGCCCATGGCGAACATCGTGCCGACGATTCCGGACACGACCTGCGATCCCCCGCCGAAGAGCGAACCCGCGCCCAGGCCCAGGAGCGCGCCGACGACGCCGAACCCCGTCGCGAGCGCCACCCGCCCCGCCAACGCGCCCGTCGAGACGCGCGGCTCGGGCCCGGTCAGCAGCCGCGCTGAGCGCGTGCTCGCCTTGATGGGGGCTGGAGCGGGCTCGAACACGGGCAGCGGGTCAACCACGGGAGGCGGCGGAGGCGGCGGCGTCAGCTGCTCGACCGGGGCGGGCAGCGGCAGGGGCCGATCCACGACCGGGGCCTGCGAGGCGAACACGGCGACGAGCAGGGTGAGCATGCGCGACGTTGTACATGCTCCGTGCCACCCCCGACCGCTCGGTCAGGGAACGCTTGACCTGAACGCCCGTTCCGGGCCAAGTCCAACGGGCGCCGGTGCCCCACCCGCGCTACTTCAGGGCAATCCCCCATGGCCGAACCCGACTTCGTCAGCATTCGCGGCGCGCGTGAGCACAACCTCAAGGGCGTCTCTCTCGACATCCCCAAGAAGAAGCTGGTGGTGTTCACCGGCGTCTCGGGCTCGGGCAAGAGTTCGCTCGCCTTCGACACCCTCTACGCGGAAGGGCAGCGCCGCTACGTGGAGTCGCTCTCCGCCTACGCCCGCCAGTTCCTCGGGCAGATGGAGAAGCCCCGCTACGACACCATTCGCGGGCTCTCGCCCACCATCTCGATCGAGCAGAAGGCGGCGTCGAACAACCCGCGCTCGACGGTGGGCACCGTCACCGAGGTGCACGACTACCTGCGCGTGCTCTACGCGAACATCGGCGTGCAGCACTGCCACAACTGCGGCCGCAAGGTGGGCAAGCAGACCGCGCAGCAGATCGTCGAGGAGATCCTCAAGTCACCGGCGGGCACCAAGCTGCAGCTGCTCGCGCCGCTGGTGGTCAATCGCAAGGGCGAGCACAAGGACCTGCTGACTGACGCGTTGAAGCGGGGCTTCAGCCGCGCGCGCGTCGACGGCAAGGTGCGCTCGCTCGAGGAAAAGTTCGAGCTCGACAAGAAGAGCAAGCACGACGTCGAGCTGATCATCGATCGCCTGGTGCTCAAGGCCGATCTGCGGCCGCGCCTCACCGACTCGGTGGAGCAGGCGCTGCGCGAGGGCAAGGGCGTGCTGATCGTCACCGACGAGAACGGCAGCAAGGCCGCCGACCGCACGATGAGCGAGCACAACAGCTGCCATCACTGCGGGCTCTCCTTTCCCGAGCTCGCGCCCAGCTCGTTCTCGTTCAACAACCCGCTGGGCATGTGCACCGAGTGCAGCGGCCTGGGCACCCGCGCAGAGATGGACCCCGATCTGATCGTCCCCGACAAGACGCGCTCCATCAAAGACGGCGCGGTGGAGGTGTGGGCCTCGGGCGTCTCGCGCGGCGAAGGCTGGACGGCCGATCTGGTGGACACCCTGGCCAAGGCGTTCGCGATCGATCTCGAGACGCCGTGGGACAAGCTGCCGAAGAAGCAGACCGACGTGGTGCTCTACGGCAGCAGCGGCAAAGAGCTCACCATGAAGTGGGGCGACGCCCGCTGGAAGATGGAGTGGGAAGGCCTCGTCAACAAGCTGTGGCGCAGCTTCAACTCGACCACCTCGGAGTCGATGAAGCAGTACTACATGAAGTTCTTGAGCGATAAGCCCTGCCCCACCTGCAACGGGGAGCGCCTGCGGCCCGAGTCGCGCGCGGTGAAGGTCGGCGGCAACAGCATCGTCGACCTGTCCAGGCTGACCATTCGGCAGGCGCTCGACTTCCTCGCGGCGCTGCCCTTGAGCAAGAACGACGCGACCATCGCGGCCGAGCTGCTCAAGGAGATCAGGTCGCGCCTCTCGTTCCTCGCCGACGTCGGGCTCACGTACCTCTCGCTCGATCGCGCGGCGTCCACGCTCTCGGGCGGCGAGAGCCAGCGCATTCGCCTCGCCTCGCAGATGGGCAGCGAGCTCACCGGCGTCATCTACATCCTCGACGAGCCGTCGATCGGCCTGCACCAGCGCGACAACGGGCGGCTGATCGCCACCCTGAAGAAGCTGCGCGATCTGGGAAATTCGGTGCTGGTGGTCGAGCAC
>VFKJ01000791.1 GCA_009885595.1 Myxococcales bacterium
GCTTGGCGGTGAGCACCGTCAACACGCGGGCGAGGTCACGCTTGTGACCGGTACGCTCCGACGGGTTGTCCAGCGCGCCCGTGCGCAGCTTGAGGTTGTCCTGCATCAGGGTGGCCTTGAGCTCGACAGCGCGCCGGCCCAGGTCGTCCACAGACAGTTCGTGCAGCTCTTTGGTGGTGGTGGCCATGTCGTTCTTTCCTTAGAGCGTCTGCTCGGCGCGCCCGACGATGCGGGTCATCAGGGGGAGCTTGGCGGCCGCCAGCTTGAAGGCCGAGGTGGCCAGCTTCTCGTCCATGCCGGCCATCTCGTAGAGGATGCGGCCCGGCTTGACCACGGCGACGTAGTACTCCACGCCGCCCTTGCCGGTGCCCTGGCGGGTCTCGGCCGGCTTCTTGGTGATCGGCTTGTCCGGGAAGATCCGGATCCAGATCTTGCCGCCGCGCTTGATCTCGCGGCTCATCGCGATGCGGGCCGCCTCGATCTGACGCGAGGTGATCCACCCGGGCTGGGTGGTCATCAGGCCGAACTCGCCGAAGGCGAGCTTGTTGCCGCGGGTGGCTGAGCCGTGGGTGCGGCCCTTCTGCATCTTGCGGTACTTGGTGCGGGCAGGCTGAAGCATGGGAGTTCCTTAGCGAACGGCCGGGGCGTCTTTGCCGCCGCCCTTGGTGGGGAGGACCTCGCCGCGGCAGACCCACACCTTGCACCCGATGGTGCCGTAGGTGGTGCGTGCGATGGCGTAGCCGTAGTCGATGTCGGCGCGGAGCGTGTGCAACGGCACCCGACCCTCGCGGTACCACTCGTAGCGGGCCATCTCAGCGCCGCCCAGGCGACCCGAGCAGGCCACCCGAATGCCCTTGGCGCCGAACTTCATGGCCGTCTGAATGGCCTTCTTCATGGCGCGGCGAAACGCGATGCGGCGCTCGAGCTGGGTGCAGATGTTCTCCGCCACCAACTGCGCGTCGATCTCGGCCTTGCGGACCTCGACGATGTTGAGGAAGACCTCGTTCTTGGTGAAGCGCTGCAGTTCCTTCTTCACCGTCTCGATGCCGGCGCCCCGCTTGCCGATCACGATGCCGGGACGCGCGGTGTGCACGTTCACCTTCACCTTGTTCGCCGCGCGCTCGATCTCGACCTTCGAGACGCCCGCGTGGTTGAGGCTCTTCTTCACGTGCGCGCGGATCTTGATGTCCTCGTGCAGCCACTGGGCGTAGTTCCGCTCCTCGAACCACTTCGAGTCCCAGGTGCGGATGACCCCAAGGCGGAAACCAATCGGATGAACCTTCTGACCCAAGGTGTAGCTCCTTCGAAAAGTGTTTTGAGGCGGCTTACTTCTTCGCCTTCAGCGACGCGTCGGACAGCACGACGTGAATGTGGCTGGTCTTCTTGTTGATGCGGGTCGCCCGACCCATCGCGCGCGGCATGTAGCGCCGGCCGGTGGGGCCCTGGTCGACCGAGATCATCTTGACCCAGAGCTTGTCGATGTCGACGGAGCCCTTGGACAGGTCGGTGGCGTTCGCCATGGCCGACTCGATCAACTTCTTGACCGGGGCAGCCGCGGCGCGGCGGGTGAACTGCAGCGTGCTGATGGCTTTGGCCACCGGCATGCCGCGGACGAGCGCGACCACCACGGAGATCTTCCGGGGGGCCATGCGCAGGTGACGGAGGTGAGCTGAGGATTCCATCGGTTAACCCTTCTTGCCCGGGGCCGGAGCGGCCTTCTTCTCGGCGCTGTGCCCACTGAACGTGCGCGTCGGCGAGAACTCGCCGAGCTTGTGACCGACCATGTTCTCGGTGACGTACACGGGGATGAACTTGCGACCGTTGTGCACCGCGAACGTGTGACCCACCATCTCGGGGATGATGGTCGAGCGCCGCGACCAGGTCTTGATGACCGACTTCTTGTTGCCCTTGTTCATCGCCTCCAGCTTCTTGCTGAGGCTGATGTCGACGAAGGGACCCTTCCAGGTTGAGCGAGCCATGTTTGAAGTAGCTCCTTTCGTTACTGGCTACGGGCGCCTTGGCGGCGCTTGGTGACGATGAATTTATCGGTGCGCTTGTTCTTGCGCGTGGTGAGGCCCTTCGACTTCTGACCCCAGGGCGAAACGGGGTGCGGGTTGCCCTGGCCTGACTTGCCTTCGCCACCACCGTGCGGGTGGTCGACGGGGTTCATGGCCTGGCCGCGGACGGTCGGGCGGATGCCCAGCCAGCGGCTCTTGCCGGCCTTACCGATGGTGATGATCTCGTGGTCGATGTTGCCGAGCTGCCCGATGGTGGCGCGGCAGACGATCAACACCTTGCGCACCATGCTCGAGGGGAAGCGAACCTGGGCGTAGTCGCCCTCTTTCGCCATCAGCTGGCCCCAGCTACCGGCCGAGCGGATCAGCTGGCCACCGCGGCCGGGCTTGAGCTCGATGTTGTGGATCACCGTGCCGATGGGGATGTTCTGCAGCGGCAGGGTGTTGCCCGGGCGGATGTCGACCGAGTTGCCGGAGAACAGGGTGTCGCCCACCGCCAGGCCGACCGGCGCGAGGATGTAGCGCTTCTCGCCGTCCGCGTAGTGGAGCAGCGCGATGTTGGCGGTGCGGTTGGGGTCGTACTCGATCGAGAAGACCTTGCCCGGCACGCCGTCCTTGTTCCGCTTGAAGTCGATGGTGCGGTAGCGACGCTTGTGACCACCGCCCTGGTGCCGGCGCGTGATGTGGCCATCGCCGTTGCGGCCACCCGAGCGCCTCATCGCGCTGGTGAGGCTCTTCTCAGGCACGTCGTGCGTGATCTCCGCGAAATCGGAGACCGTCATGAAACGCCGAATCGGTGACGTCGGCTTGAACTTTTTGACGCCCATTAGACGGTCCCTCCCTCGAACAGCTCGATCTTGTCGCCCTCTTTCAGGGTGACGAAGGCCTTCTTGAAGTTCGAGCGCTTGCCCATCGACTGACCCACCCGCTTGATCTTGCCGCGCATGATCAGCGTGCGAACGTCGAGCACGGTGACCTTGAACTGCGTGGCGACCGCGCGCGAGACGTCGTGCTTGGTGGCCTTGCGGTCAACCAGGAACGAGTACTGGCGCTGCGCTTCCCGAGCCTTGTCCAGCTTCTCGGTGATCAACGGACCCTTGATGACGGTGTTGAGATCCATGGCTTATTCCTTCGCCTTCGAGCCGCGGGGCTTGAGGAGCGCCTCGGCGATGGCCTTGGCAGCCGCGACGGTGAGCACCAGCGTCTGGCGGCGCAGCACGGACTCGACGTTGAGGCCCTCGGGGGCGATCACGTCGAACTTCTCCATGTTGCGGACCGCGAGGTGGAGCTTGTCGTTCTTCTTCTCGTCGACGATCAGCGCGTTCACCAGCTTGAGACCCTTGGTGAGCGACTGGTACGCCTGCTTCGACTTGCCGTCCGCGGGGAAGGCGTCGACGACGATGATCTTCTTCTCGGAAGCGCGCAGCGAGAGGGCCGAGGACAGCGCCGCACGACGCACGCCACGGGGCGGGCGGTACGTGTAGTCGCGCTGCTTGGGGCCCATCGCCTTGCCGCCGCCGACCCAGTGCGAAGCGCGGGTCGAACCCTGGCGCGCACGGCCGGTGCCCTTCTGCTTCCAGGGCTTCTTGCCGCCGCCGGAGACCAGCGAGCTGTTCTTCACCGCCACCGTGCCGGCGCGGCGATTGATGTGCTGCATCTTCGCAGCCTCATAGAGAAGGTGCGCGTTGGGCTTGGTGCCGAACACGTCATCCGAGAGCTCGATCTCAGAGACCTTCTTGTTGGACAAATCTACGACGTCGAACTTGGCCATGGTCGTGTCCTCAGCTCTTGATCTCGACGTCGACACCAGCCGACAAGTCGAGCTTCATGAGGGCGTCGAGCGTCTGCTGAGTGGGCTCGAGAATGTCCAAAAGCCGCTTGTGCGTGCGGATCTCGAACTGTTCACGGCTCTTCTTGTCGACGTGGGGCGAGCGCAGCACCGTGAAACGGTTGATGCGCGTGGGAAGCGGAATCGGGCCTGAGACGCGGGCGCCAGTACGCTTGGCAGTCTCGACGATCTCGGTAGCGCTCTGATCCAGGAGCTTCGAGTCGTACGCCTTCAGACGAATCCGGATTTTCTGTGTTGTCGCCATGCTCAGTTGATCCTTTGTTTGCGACTACCAACACAACGCCGAAAGAGGCTTGTTACGACCCGATGACCCTGGTTTTCACAGAGCGAACTTGCGGCGAAGACGAAGACGGCGGCGCATATACGGTCAGGCCTCTGAGACGTCAAGCCCTGTGTGCGCGAATTCGTGTTTCGCGCCAACCGCCCTGTACAAAAGGCGAAATCAATACCCTCGGAGCCTCAAGAGCAGCGGCTGGAGGACGTTTGCGGGGATCTGGGCGTAGTTCCCGAACTGCATGGTGTAGCTCCCGCGGCCGTTGGTGAGGCTCCTCAAGGAATCGACGTAGCCGAACATCTCGGCCAGGGGCACGTCGGCGTCGATCACCTGGTTGATGCCTCGCTGCGTCATGCCCTTGATGTTGCCCCGGCGGGCGTTCACGTCGCCGATGACGCTGCCCATGCTCTCGGCGGGCACGATGATCTCGACCTTCATCATCGGCTCGAGCAGCACGGGGGCGGCGGCCTTGCAGGCCTCGTTGAAGGCCATCGCCGCGGCGATCTGGAAGGCGACCTCGTCGGAGTCCTGCTCCGAGAACGAGCCGCCCAGCACTTCGACCTTCACGTCGATGATGGGGTAGCTGGCGACCACCCCGCGCCCCAGGCCGCTGCTGACCCCGCCCTCGATGGCAGGCCAGAAGTCCTTGGGGATCTGCTCGACCGACGCCAGGTTCTTGAGCTGGAAGCCGTGGCCCTTCTCGAGGGGGCTGACGCGCAGCTTGAGGTGGGCGAACTGGTTCTTGCCGCCGAGCACCTTCTCGTAGCGCTGCTCGTACTCCGCGGGGCGGGTGATGGTCTCGCGGTAGGCGACCTGCGGCTTACCGACGCGGGCCTCGACCTTGTGCTCGCGCTTCAAGCGGTCGACGATGATCTCCAGGTGGAGCTCGCCCATGCCGGCGATGATGGTCTGGCCGGTCTCTTCGTCGGTGCGCACCCGGAAGCTCGGGTCTTCCACCGCCAGCTTGGCCAGCGCCTGCACCAGCTTGTCGGCGTCTTCGGTGCTGCGCGGCTCGAGCGCGAGCTGAATGACGGGCTCGGGGAACTCGATCTTCTCGAGCAACACCTGGTGTGACTCGACGCACAGGGTGTCGCCGGTGGTGGCGAGCTTGAGGCCGACGATGGCGCAGATGTCGCCGGCGAGGCACTCGTCGATCTCGTCGCGCTTGTCGGCGCGCATCTGCACCAGGCGCCCTACCCGCTCGCGCTTCTTCTTGGCGGTGTTCCACACCGCGGTGCCCGATGCCAGGCGGCCCGAGTACACCCGGATGAAGGTGAGCGACCCGAACGAGTCGTTCATGATCTTGAAGGCCAGCGCGGCGAAGGGCGCGTCGTCCTTCGTCTCGCACAGCACTTCCTTGCCGTTCTTGTCGATCGCCACCATCGGCGGCACGTCGATGGGAGCAGGCAGGTAATCGACCACCGCGTCGAGCAGCGGCTGCACGCCCTTGTGGCGGTACGCCGAGCCGCAGAGCACGGGGAACACCTTGAGGCCGATGGTGCCCTTGCGGATCGCGGCGCGCAGCTCGAGCTCGGTGACGTCCTTGCCCTCGTTCTCGAGGTACTTCTCCATCAGGCGATCGTCGAGCTCGGCGGCGGCTTCCAGCAGCTTGAGGCGCGCGGCCTGCGAGGCCTCGGCGAACTGGGGCGGGATGTCGGCGAGCTCGAAGTTGCTGCCCTTGTCGGTGTCGACGAAGACGATCGCCTTCATCCGCACCAGGTCGATCACGCCCTGCAGCTTCTCCTCGGTGCCCAGGGGCAGCTGGATGACCAGGGGGTTCGCGCCCAGCCGCTCCTGGATCGACTTCACCGACATCTCGAAGTCGGCGCCCACGCGATCCATCTTGTTGATGAAGCAGATGCGGGGGACCTTGTACTTGTCGGCCTGGCGCCAGACGGTCTCGGACTGCGGCTCCACCCCGTTGACGCCGTCGAACACCGCCACGGCGCCGTCGAGCACGCGTAAGGAGCGCTCCACCTCGATGGTGAAGTCCACGTGGCCGGGCGTGTCGATGATGTTGACGTGGTTGCCCTTCCACTCGCATTAGGTCGCGGCCGACTGGATCGTGATGCCGCGCTCACGCTCTTGCGGCATCCAGTCGGTGGTGGTGGTGCCTTCGTGCACCTCGCCCATCTTGTGAA
>VFKJ01000477.1 GCA_009885595.1 Myxococcales bacterium
ATCTGATTCCGATGGATCGCTCGGGCTCGCTGAGGGAGTCGCTGCGCCTCGCCGGGGAGTCGCTCACCCAGGGCTTCAATCTGCTCATCTTCCCCGAGGGGACGCGGAGTCCCAACGGCGAGCTGATGGAGTTCAAGCCCACCACCGGGTACCTGGCGCTCGGCTTCGGCGTCGACATTCTCCCGGTGTATTTGCACGGGACCTACGACGCGCTGCCCAAGGGCGCGTGGTGGCCGAAGTTCGATGGCCTCGAGGTGCGCATTGGCCCGGTGCTGGAGATCGGTCCCCTGCGCGAGCGCGTCAAGGGCATGGCGAAGAGCGATGGGTATCGGCTCGTCACTCGCATGGCCGAGGAGTCGGTGCGGGCCTTGAAGGACGGGCGGACGGTGCGGCCTGAGGACTTGAGCGCGCTGGCGCCTCCCGCTCGGGAGCGACGGAGCAAGGTGACGAGTTGAGTTTGTTTTCCCCTCACCCCGACCCTCTCCCCTGCAGGGGAGAGGGAGATAGACCATGAACATTCTCATCACTGGCGGAACTGGTTTCCTGGGCACCCACCTGGTGCCGCTGCTGCGCGCGCAGGGGCATGCGCTCACGCTCATCTCCCGCAGCAAGCCGCCCGCCGCCTGGAGCCAGGGCGAGCACCCCGTGCGTCACGTGCAGGCCGACTTGAAGGATCGCGAGGCCGTGCGCGACTCGCTGCGCGGCGTGGAGGCGATCTTCCATCTCGCCGGGCTCGTCAGCTTCAAGAACGAAGACGGCCGCAAGATGTACGAGCTGCACGTCGACTGCACCCGCGAGCTCTTGCGCGACGTGCGCACGCTGGGCACCAAGCCCCGCGTCATCCTGGTGTCCACCTCGGGCACCATCGCCGTCTCGAAGGAGGAGCGCGTGGGCACCGAGGCCGACGACTACCCCATCGAGACCGTCGGGCGCTGGCCGTACTACCTCTCGAAGATCTACGAAGAGAAGCTGGCGCTGGAGTTCTGCAAGAAGGAAGGCATTCCCCTCGTCGTGCTCAACCCCTCGCTGTTGATGGGGCCCGGCGACGATCCGCTCTCTTCCACCTGGACCGTGGTGAAGTTTCTCCAGCGCGACATTCCGGCGATGCCCGGCGGGGGGATGAGCTTCGTCGACGCGCGCGACGTGGCGCAGGCCGCCGCCAACGCGCTCACCCGGGGCGAGCTCTATGGGCGGCACCTGATGGGGCTCAACTTCTCCATGAAGGACTTCTTCGGGCGGCTCGAGCGGCTCACCGGCGTGCCCGCGCCCCGGGTGAAGTTGAACAAGCAGCTGAACATTCTGGGGGCGTACGCGCTGGAGCAGGTGGCGAAGTGGCGCGGGGCGAAGCCCGGCATCGATCCGCAGGAGGTCGAGGTGGGCGAGCACTGGTTCTGGTGCGATTCGTCGAAGGCCGAGCAGCAGCTGGGGTTCGTCGCGCGGGATCCGTATGAGACGCTGCACGACACCGTGCGGTACGTGATGGAGAAGCTGCCGCCGGGGGAGCTGCCTGGGCTCAAGGGTGAGTTGGCGGAATTGCGAAACCGCTGAGAGGCCCTGGGGGACGTGGCTGTTCAGGGTTCGCGGCGTGCTCGAGTCGAAGAGGCCCTCGATGCGGGCGAGGACGCTCACGTGACGAAGTGGGCAACTCGAGCGAGCAACGCGCAGACCCTCAGGCGCGGCGCCTCCCCCCTCGACGTCATGGACCATGTCCGATTGGTAATGCTCCATGACGCGCCGGGGAGAGCGACCGGCCGGCCTGGCATTCAACCGGCGTCACCATCACATCGCTTCGCTCACCGAGGACCAGAAAGTTCCGCGCGGAGAGGCCTGTTCCGTTGAAGCGCCGGAGCGGAGGGCCCGATTCACCACGTCCCCTGAGGCTTTTTCCGGAGACCTGCCCGGCCAGCAAGGGCGAGCTGGCCGTATTGCGCGGGCGGTGAGCGTTGAGGTTACACTTCCCGCTGCATGGCGCCGACAGACCTCACGAACGAGATCCTGATTCAGATTCGCGACGAGCTCAAGAGCACGCGCGAGGAGCTGTCATCGCGCATCGACCAGACGAACTCGCGGCTCGACACCACGAACTCCCGGCTCGAGCGCGTCGAGCGCCGGCAGACCGAGAGCGAGGTCCGCCTGGCGACTGAGCTCGTCAACGTGGTCTCGGCCGTCAATCAGCTCAAGGACCTGATCGTCGCCGACCGCGATCTTCGTCGAAAGGTCGAAGAGCACGCCCCCTGAAGGTTTGATTCTACCCCTCTCCCCGACCCTCTCCCCCCTTGGGGGCGAGGGAGACGTCAGGGCTCGGGCGGGGTGGGCGTCTCGCCCGGCAGCACCGGCGCAGCGGCTTCGATCTTGTCGGTCGCCATGCCCAGCGTCTCCGCGCCGGCCTGCCGAGCCCCATCGAGCGCCGCCACGATCTTCGGATAGCTGGTGCGATCGTCGGCGGTGAAGAAAACCAGCCTGTCCCCTTTTTTCTTGGCCGCCAGCATGCGGGTCAGCTTGTCCACGTACGCCTGCTGATTGCCCATCACGTCGAGGTTGATCTTCACCTCGCCCGACTCGGAGATCGTCACCACCAGCTGGTCCTGCGGCAGCTCTTCCTGCTGCTCGACCTTCTCGCTCTCCGGCACCTTCACCTCGATGTCCTTCTCGAGGAGCGGCGTCACCACCATGAAGATGATGAGCAGCACCAGCACCACGTCCACCATCGGCGTGATGTTGATGTCCGAGTTGAGGCCGGTCTGCGGCTGCACGGAGATCTTCCGGCGCTTCTTGCCGATCACTTCTTGATCTCCTCGACGCCCAGCGCGATCGACTTCGCCCCCGCCTTGCGCGCCAGGTTCATCACCCGCCGCACGTCCTCGAACACCAGCGACTGATCGCCCTTGAGCAGGATCCGCTGGCCGGGGTTGCTGATCAGCTTCTTCTGCAGCTCGACCTGGAAGCCCTCGTCGTCGTAGCTGTCGCTCTCGATGTAGATGCGCTTGTCCGGCGTGACCGAGACCACCACCGGGTCGCTGCTACCCTTCTTCTCGTCATCGACCTTCATCGCCTTGGGCAGCTGCACGTCTTTGCCCCGCTGGAGCATCGGGGTGATCACCATGAAGATGATCAAGAGCACGAGCACCACGTCCACCATGGGGGTGACGTTGATCTCCGCCTTGATTCCCTTGTGACCGCCAACACCCATTCCCATGGTGATTGCTCCGGGGCCGCGGCGTTACTTCGCGAAGTGGCGGGTGACGACGTCGAGGAACTCGTTGGACGACTCCGAGAGGTCGACCGAGCGGGCGTCGACCCAGCCCTGGAGGAAGTTGAACGCCATCACCGCGGGGATCGCCACCAGCAGGCCGAACGCCGTGGTGACCAGCGCCTCGGAGATGCCGGCCGACACCGTGCCCAGGCCGCCGGAGCCCGCCACCGCCATCTGCTGGAACGAGTTCACGATGCCCATGGTGGTCCCCAAGAGCCCCACGAAGGGCGCGGTGGAGCCCACGGTGGCGAGCACCCCCAGGCCCCGCTTGAAGGTCTGCACCTCGCGCGCGGCCTGGCGCTCGAGCGCGCGGGCGACCGACTCGACCGCCACGTCTTTGTTCCCGGGCGCCGTGCGGAAGGCGGCCAGGCCCGCGTTGATGGTGCGGCCCAGGTGGCCCACGTTCTTGGTCAGCCCCGCGGCGGCCGCGGCGGTCACGTCACCGCCGGAGAGCAGCTTGGCCATCTTCTCGGCGAACTTCACCGACTCGGAACCCGACCGCGTGAAGACCACGATGCGCTCGAACATCACCAGCAAGCTGGCCAGCGACATGATGAGCATCGTGAGCACGATGAGCTTCGCGAACAGGCCCATCGAGGCCCAGAGGTGACCAAATGAGAAGTCCATGGTCGCAACTTCCTAGTCGGCGCGCGGCCACGAGCCAACCTGTTTGATGGTCAGCGGGGCAGCTTGAACTGGAAGTTCTGCACGTAGTCGATGCTGATCGGCTGCCCCTGGAAGGTCGCGGGCTTGCACCGCATCGACGTCATCGCGGCCAGCGCCGCTTCCGACAAGTGGGGCAGGGGCTTCATCACCCGGCAGTTCCTCACCGAGCCATCCACCAGGATGTTGCATTTGATGATCATCATCCCCTCGATGTGCGCCTCGCGGGCTTCGCGGCTCTTCGAGTAGATGTCGGCCAGCACCGACTTGTCGCAGTCGGGGCGGGTCATGCCTTCGCCGAACGGCACCACGTCGGTGCCCAGCGAGCCGCCCACCACGCCGCCCACCACGCCACCGACCACGCCA
>VFKJ01000236.1 GCA_009885595.1 Myxococcales bacterium
GTCGAGGTCGCGTTCAAGCAGTAAGACAAGCTCCTCGTGCACGGCAAGGCCCCGCCGCCGGAAGCCAGCTGACTACTTCAAACTGTCTCCCTCTCCCCCGCGGGGGAGAGGGTCGGGGAGAGGGCTTACCCGCAGTTCCTCGACCATCGCGACCATGTCGGTTGGGAGCGGCGCCGAAACCTCGACGCCCAAAGACTCGATCCGCAGCGACGCCGCATGCAGCGGAGTGCGTTCGATGGTGATCGCCCGGAGCTGCAACGGCACCTTCCGCCCGTACTGATGATCGAACAGCAACGGGTGCCCCTTCGCCTTCAGGTGCACCCGGATCTGATGCTGTCTCCCGGTGAGCGGCTCGCACTCGACGAGTGACGCATTGCCGAACGTTTCCACCGGCCGCACCAGGGTCCGCGCGGGCTTCCCGTCCTCCCCCACCCGCATCTTCCCCTTCCGGCCCTCGGCCAGTGGCAGCTCGATGTCGAGCGGCGCGCTCACCACGCCCTCCACCAGCGCGAGGTACTTCTTCTTCGCCAGCCCCTGCTCGAAGGCCATCGACGCCGCGCGGTGGGCCTTCTCGTCGGTCGCGAACAGCACCACGCCGGAAGTGTCGCGATCGATGCGATGGCAGACCCAGACACGTTTCCCCAGCTGGGTGCTGAGCAGATCGCGCGCACAGACCTGATCGTCGGCGCTCCGCCCAGGGATCACGAGCAGCCCGGGCGGCTTGGCCACCGCGACCAGGCCGTCCTTCTCCACCAACACCTCGAGTTGCACTACTCGAGCTCGCTGGGACGCCAGACGGTGACCGGCCCGTACTTCTCGACCTTCGAGCGGAGCGCCTCTGCGTTACCGACGAGCACGATGCTGCGCTCGCTGCCGAACAGGTGCTTCTGCGCCGCCTCGGTGGCTTCCTTCACCGTGACCGCGGCGATGCGCTCGCGGTACTCGGAGATCCACGCGTCGGTCAGCCCGTAGTGCACCACGTCGGCGATCGCTCCGGAGACCGCCTCGTTGGTCTCCAGCCGCGCCGGATACAGGCCGGAGATGTAGCGCTGCACGGTGGCGAGCTCGGCCTTCTTCGGCCCGCCCTCGCGCATTCTCTTCACCTCGGCGAGCGAGACGTCGATGAGCTGGTTGATGTTCTCGGTGCGCGTGAAGGACGACACCGTGAACGTGCCCGCGACGCTCATCATGTCGAACGAGCTGCCCGCCCCGTACGAGAGGCCGCGCTTCACGCGGATCTCAGTGACGAGCCGCGAGGTGAAGCCGCCGCCCAGCACGGTGTTCATGGTGACCAGCGGAAAGTGATCCGGGTGGCCGCGCTTCACGCCGTGCCCGCCGATGCGCATCTGCACCTGGGTCTGCTCGGGCTTGTCGACGATCAGCACCTCGCCGGGCTTGGCGAGCCCTTCCCACCCGGGCACCACCGGCGCCCTGGTGGGGCCGCCCTTCCAGGCGCCCAGGGTGCGCTCGACGGTCTTCATCACCTCTTCGAGATCGAAGGCGCCGACCACGTACAGGTGCGCGATGCCGGGGCCGAGACGCTCGCGGTGGAACTTCTTCAAGTCATCGCGAGTCATCGCGATGATGTCCTTCTTCCCCCCGATGGTCTCGTGCGCGTACGGGTGGGTGCCCCAGGTGGCGCGCACCAGGGCGCGATCGGCGAGCGAGCCGGGATCGTCGAGATCGTTGGTCAGCGCCGCCAGGGTGCGACGGCGCGCCAGCTCGAGCTCGTTCTCGGGGAAGTCGGGCTCGAGCAGCACCTTCGCCATCAGCTCGAACATCGGATCGAAGTGCTTCGAGGGCGTCGAGAGCGACATGATCACGTTCTCTTCGTTGGCGAAGCCACCCACGCTGGCGCCCACGAAGTCGACGGTGTCGCTGATCTGATCGGCGGTCTGCCCCGCGGCCCCACGGCGGAAGAGCCGCGCGGCGAAGTCACCCACGCCGAGGCGATCGACGGGATCGAAGGCGCTGCCCGCCCCCATGACCAGCCGCACCGCGACGAGCGGCAACGGCCCGCGCGGCACCAGGTGAACCGTGAGGCCGTTGGCGAGCTTGCGGACCTGGTGATTGGGCAGCTTCAGCGGCCGCAGCTTCGGGACTTCCTCGAGCTTCTTCTTCTTCACGAGGCCACCTCGGCCAGCGGCACCAGGGTGACGACCGATCTCCGCTCGGGCGCCAGGTACTTCGCCGCCGCGGCGCGCACCTGCTCGCCGGTGATGGTCTCGTACTGCGTGGGCAGCGCGAGGCCCTTGCGCCAATCACCCAGCATCAGCTCGTAGGTGCCCAGCGCGTGGGCGCGGCCGTTGTTGGTGGCGAGCTCACGGAGCAGGTGGGCGGCGAGGTTGTTCTTCGCCTTCTCCAGCTCGCGGGGCTCGAGGCCGTGCTGCGCGACCTTGGCGAGCTCCGCGTAGAGCGCGGCCTCGGCCTTCTTCGGATCGCCCTCGGGCTTGAGCTCGAGCACCACCGTGAACGAGCCGGGATCGAAGCGCCAGGTCCAGTCGACGGAGACGCCGACGGCGAGCTCCTGCTCGAACACCAGCGAGCGGGTGAGCCGGCTCGATTGCCCCACCGAGAGCGCGTACTGCAGCACGTCGAGCACCAGGGTGTCGGGGTCGGTGGCGCCAGGACCTCTCCAGGCGATCATCAGCGAGGGCGCCTGCGCGGGGTGACGGACCTCGGCGCGGCGTTCGCCCTTCTGCTCGGGCTCTGCGTCGTGCACGGGCGGCGCGCCGGGGCCGGGCTTGATGTCCTTGTAGTACTTCTTGATCAGCGCGAGCGCTTCCTTGGGGTCGAAGTCGCCCGAGACGTAGAGGGTGGCGTTGTTCGGCGCGTAGAAGGTGCGGAAGTACTCGAGGCAGTCCTCGCGCTTGATGTTCTCGATGTCCTTCATCCAGCCGATCACCGGCCAGCGGTACGGGTGAGCCTTCCAGATGAGCGAGCTGAGCTCCTCGTCCATCAGGCCGCCGATCTCGTTGTCCAC
>VFKJ01001035.1 GCA_009885595.1 Myxococcales bacterium
CACCTGCGGTCCGTGCGCGGCCGAGACGACGTGCGTCGATGGCCAATGCGTCGCCGTCGCCTGTTCACCTTCCTGCGCGCCCGCGAGTTGCGGGGCTGATGGTTGCGGCGGCACCTGCGCGCCGTGCGCGGCAGGGACGACGTGCGATGGGGGCCAGTGCGTCGCGGCCGGCTGCACGCCGTTCTGCGCGCCGCAGAGCTGCGCAAGCGATGGCTGCGGTGGCACCTGCGGTCCATGCGCGGCGGGGACGCGGTGCACCAGCGGTCAGTGCCTCGCCTGCACCCCGTCCTGCGCGCCTGGAGGCTGTGGCAGTGACGGCTGTGGCGGTGCCTGCGGCCCGTGCGCTGCGGGCACGACGTGCGTGGCAGACCGCTGCGTCTGCGCGACCCGCTGCGGCTCGAACCTGTGCGGCAGCGATGGCTGCGGAGGCAGCTGCGGTACCTGCGCCTCGGGGAGCAACTGCCAGGCGGGTCAGTGCGTGGCGGGGTGCGTGCCGCCGTGGGATCCCACCTGGGCGTACGGGCCCTACCCCGGCGACTGGTGGGTCGAGTTCAAGGTCGCCGGCGGCGGCGTCCTCACGCGCGCCGTCTGGGTCGAGATCGTCGGCCGCAGCACGACCTCGCCGCTGTCCTATGGGTTTGGCCGCTGGGCCGGCGGCGTGCCCACCCTCGCGCGCGGGACGTCGATCATCCTGCACGCGCGGGACGCGCTCGGCGCGACGGCGCAGACGCTGCCCTTTCGCTATCTCGTCGACCTGTCGCCGCGCACCGACCCGTGCCGGGGCACCGCTCGCACCTCGACCAGCTGCCAGCCCCTCGCGCGCGGCATGGTGACCTTCACCATCGACGACTCCGGCCGCTCGCAGGCCACGGTCGCGGTGCCGCTGCTGAGGAGCCACGGGGTGAAGGCGACCTTCTACCACGTGCCCCCCTACCTCACGTGGACGAGCCTGGCGCGCACGCTGGCTCTCGAGGGCCACGAGGCGGCCGCTCACACCATGACGCACCGGAGCCTCACGTCCCTCACCCCACCAGAGGTCGATGACGAGCTGCGCCTCTCGAAGCAGTCCCTGGAGGCGAACGTGAGCTCACCGGTGGAGTCCTTCGCCAGCCCCAGCGGCGCCTACAACGCCGCCGTCATCGCGGCGATCAAGCCCTACTTCCGCTCCCACCGCACCACCGTGCCGGGCCTCAACTTCGTGGGCAGCGACGTGTACGAGCTGGGCACGGAGTTCGTCCTCAGCCGCTCGACGGCGGCCGGGGTGTGCGCGCAGCTGGCCGAGGCGGCCGCGCTCAGAGGCTGGCGGGTGCTCACCTTCCACGACTTCACCACCGCCTCGACCGCGCCCCAGGACTTCACGGTGACGGCCTCGGTCTTCGACGCGATCCTCACCTGCGCGACGAACACGCCCGGGCTGGACGTGGTCACCATTCGCCAGGGCGTGGCTGCGATTCGTTGTGGCCCCTGACGCCTGGAGCCGCCCCCAGGCCGCTGCGCGTGGGGTGACTCCGACGGCGTGGCAGACGCGGCCGACAATTGTCCGGTGCTCGAGGCGCCCATCGCGTGGACCCGGCGGGCGTCGCCGCCATCGACGAGTGGACCATGTCGCTGCCGCCCTCAAACACCACGAGCCGCCCGCCCCTCTTGAGGACGAGCACTACGGCACCGAACCGTCGAGCCCGTCGCAGCTGCTGACCTCGCGGTAGTAGTTCCGCCGGCCGTTGGCGTCCTCGAAGACAGGCTCGCGGTCGCTGGCGCGCAGCGAGGTGACGACGTCGTAGATCAGGATCGTCTCTGAGCCGCCGTCGTCGAGCTCGAACGTCCCCGCGTCGCGCACGCCGCCGTCCCACGAGAAGCGGTACCAGTAGAACGACGACGACTGCACCGGGAAGCAGGCCGTGACGGCCCAGCCGCCGTCGCCGCGGGTCAGCGTCAGGCCGCCGTCGAAGACCGGGCTCTGCCCCTCGAGCACCCCCACGGCCTCGGCTGGCTCCTCGTCGGTGATGGAGAAGCCGGTGGTGCAACAGCGCGTGTCCACCGTCACCTCGCCCGCGTCGATGACGGGATCCCCCGCGTCGATGGCGTCGGGGTCGAACACGGGAATGCCGCCGCCGGTGGTCTCTCCGTCGAAGAGCTCCTCGCCGGCGTCTTCTTCGGCGGGCGGCGTGGGCGCGGGGCAGCCGAGCAGCAGCGCTGAGAGCAGCAGGGGGGCGAGCTTCATGGGGCGCTCCC
>VFKJ01001007.1 GCA_009885595.1 Myxococcales bacterium
ATCGGCGCCCTGCAGGGCTTGGGCGGCTGGGGCAACGGCAAGCCCTCGACTTCGCTCGGGCCGAACGGGCTCTGGTTCCCTATTTCCGCCAATCCTGCGAGCGGAGTCGAGGGATCTACTCTGCTGGAGCGGGGCCGATTTACGAGTGAGCCCTCGACTTCGCTCGGGCCGAACGGTCTCGAGCCTCATTTCGGCCGACCCTGCGAGCGGAGCCGAGGGCGTCCACTCGGCGCAGGACACCCGCGCTGGCGCCTGTTACGCCGCGCGTCGGGAGGAGTACCGCCTTTGAAGAAGCTCACCACAGGGTTGCTGCTGACGGCCTCGCTCGCGTTCGCGCAGCAATCACCCAGCGCCGACCTGGAGCAGCTCTGGCTCGACCCGGCCGGCCGCGGCTCGCTCTTCGTGGGCAACGGCCGCACCCTGGGGGCCGGCGAATTCCGGGCGGGGGTGGTCGGGTATTACACGCACGGCAACCTGCGCAGCACCCAGGCGGGCGCCTTCACCGACCTGCTGCGGGATCGCTTCGGCTTCCAGCTGTTCGGCGCGCTGGGCCTGTTCGATTGGCTCGAGCTGGGCGCCAGCGTGCCCGTCTACGTCTACCAGGAGGGCCAGGTCGGGGGGCCGGTCGCCTCTGCGGGCCTGGGCAACCCCATGCTGCAGGCGAAGGTGAACATCCTCGACGCGCACAAGCCGTTCTCGTTGGCGGTGGTGCTGGGCGTCGGCATTCCGGTGGGCACCACGGCGGCGCAGGGCAGCAGCGGCCTGGTCGACGCCGTGCCGCGCCTGCAGCTGGGCCGCGTCTACGACAAGTGGCAGTTCGGCGTCGAGCTGGGCTACCTGCACCGCGCCACCATCGACTTTCGGTCGGTCACCAACTCCAGCGAGGACAAGGTGGGCAGCCAGACGTTCCTCGCGGTGATGGTGGCCACCGTCAACCCCGAGGGACCGCGCGGTGAGTTCACCTTCCGCGGCTACGTGCCCACCGCGGGCGGGGCCCCCGGGCTCGAAGGGCAGCTGGGCTTTCGCTGGGCGCTGGGGCCGGCCGAGCTGATCGCCTCCGCGGGTCCCGGCTTCGGTGGGCACACCACCACGCCTGCGCTGCGCGCGTACTTCGGCGTCGCCTTCGCCAACACCCCGATGACCCAGCCCACCTGCGTCGAGGGCCGCGGCTACGCGCTCTCCGAGTGCCCCGAGCTCGATCGCGACGGCGACGGCGTGCTCAACGGGTCCGACGTCGCGCCCCTGCGCGCCGAGGACAAGGACGGCTTTCAGGACGACGACGGCGCGCCCGACCTCGACAACGACGACGACGGCACGCTCGATGGCGCAGACGAGTGCCCCGACGTGGCCGGGTCTGCTGCCAACAAGGGCTGCCCCGATCGCGACGGCGTCGTCGATCCGGCGCGGGCTACTTGAGATCGTCGAGCAGCGCGCCCAGGCGGCCCAGCAGCGTCTTGACCACCTCGGGCTTGCCGCTCTCGAGGCCCGCCTTCACCTCTCGCATCAGGGCCAGCGAGCGCTGGTAGCGGAAGTTGAGCGAGTCGTAGCGGCTCTGCAGCCCGGGCTCCTCGGCCACCACCGCCTCGGCGGCGGCCTTGAGCGCGTTCATCTCGGCCACCCGGGAAGAGAGCGAGGCCAGGCGGCGCTGGCGATCGACCGCCGCCTTCACCTTCTCCTGGATGATGCTCACGTGGGGGAAGGGCTTTTCCAGGTAGTCGACCGCGCCGAGCTTGAGCGCCTCGAGAATGGAGTCGGCGTTCGGGTACGCCGTCATCACCAGGCAGGTGCAGTCGGGTTGCCGCTGGCGGATCAGCCTGATCAGATCGACCCCCGACCCGTCGGGCAGGTTCTTGTCGATGAGCGCGCAGCTGAACTTCTTGCCGTGCACCATCGCCGTTCCCTCTGTCAGCGTGGCCGCCGTGAACACGGCAAAGCCCGCCTTCTTCAAGGTCACCTTCAGCACGTCGAGCACGATGGCCTCGTCGTCGACTACCAGCACTGAGTCGGGATCCACGGCAGGACAGTGTGCAGCGCCCGCGCGTGTCGGTCCAGCGTTCGCGTCGTCGTCTTGGCGGCAGACGGAGGTTATGGTGCGCCCCATGAGCGATCGATTTCCAGTGTGGGTGTCCGTGACCAGGGACGACGGGCGGGTCGAGCAGGTGCGCGTGGGCTCCGCGACGAAGACGGGGGAAGGGTTCACCGTGGCCTTCGACGCGATGATCATCGGCCCCGCCCCGATGAGCGCCGCGCCCCGGTCCGCGGCCAGCGCCCGCGCGGCGGCCCCCGCAGCGAGCCGGCCCCCCGCGGGCGGTGGTGAGGGGCTGTTGTTGCCCAACTACGGCCGCAGCAAGGGCCAGCCGGTGTCCGGCGCGTCGGTTCAGGATCTCGAGTTCTACGCCAACGGCGCCCGCCGCTCGCTGGCCGATCCGTCGAAGGCGCGCTGGCACGACAAGGAGAAGCAGCTGCTCTCGGCGATCGAAGCGGAGATCGCCCGTCAGCGCGGTGAAGACCCGCCGGCGCCTTCCGACGACGACGGCCCGCCGCCCCCCGGCGACGACGACGCGCCCTTCTGAAGCGAGTCCACCACCGGCGCCTCTTTCCAGATCGCCGGCTCGTGCATCGCAGGCCGGCCCGAGAGGATTTCGTGCGGCTGGAAGTAGCCCTTGTAGGTGAGGCTGGCGCAGTCCTGCACCCGGTAGCCCAGGTACATGTGCTGGCAGCCCAGCTCGCGCGCCAGCTCCACGCAGCGCATCACGTTGCCCACGCCCGGTGAGAGCCTTGCGATGTCGGGGTGGTAGAAGAAGTAGGCCGCGCTGAAGCAGTTGGGGGTGACGTCCACCAGGCCCAGCGCCACCAGCCGCTGCCCGTCGTACCAGGCCATCTCCCGGCCGGTGCTCGAGGGGAAGGCGAACTGGGTGGCGTACTCGTCTTCGGTCAGCTGCGTCGGTTCCCACCCGCGCGCGTCTTCGCGGGTGCCGTGCCAGTTCTGGTGCAGGCTGAGCCGGTCGGCGTCGATGCGCGGCCGCCCCACCTCGACCCGGAAGCGGTTGCTGCGCTTGAGCGCGCGCCGCTGAGAGGTGGTGGGCTCGAAGCGGTGCACGTCGAGGCGGATCGAGTGGCACTCACCGCAGGGCGTGCACGCGGGGCGGAAGTACGCAGGCCCGAAGCGGCGCCAGCCGCGCAGCATCAGCGCCTCGAGCTCCATCGGGGTGACGTCCACCATCAGGCGGTACTCGAGCGAGGCCTTCACCGACTGCAGGTAGCTGCAGTCACGCGGTTCTTCGATGAAATGGCGAACGAGCCTGGCCACGGATCCATGTTGTCATCGGGATCGCGCCGCTTCCATGGAATCAAAGCCCCGCTCGTGAGTACAACCTTCACCATGAACGACTCCCAGTGGGACGCGAAGCTGAAGTCCTTCCTCAAGAAGACCGGCGACGACTTCAAGCGCTTCGGGGCCGACGTGAAAGAAGAGGCCCAGAAGCTCCTCACCGAGGTGCAGGACCCCAAGCGGCAGGAGAAGCTGCGCGAGGGCCTCAAGGACGTGGGGGTGTGGGCCCGGAAGACCGCCGAGGAGGTCGCCACCCTGGTGGAGACCGGGGTGAAGAAGGCCGAAGGCGCCATCGGCAAGGCCACCGACTTCGTGGTCAAGCCGGTCGAGGGGGCTGCGCCTGCCGGCCGGTCCGCGGCGCCCGCCGCCACGCCGCCCTCGCCCCCGCCCCAGATGGACGAGGCCCAAGCGCCTGCCACGCCGGCAAAGAAGACGGTGGGGGCCTCGAAGAAGAAGAAGCCCGCCGCCCGCAAGACCAGCGCGCCGAAGAAGACCATCGGGAAGAAGCAGGGCTGAAACCCGAAGTTCGACCATCACGCCAGAATCGCTCGGTTTTCCCTTGGGTTTCGGGAACCTTTCCTTCGGCCTCCGGGGCCTTGTTGTGGTTGACTCGCTCTTCGTGAAACAGCCCGGCGACAAAGGTTCGTTCAGCACCAGCATCGGGCAAGACGTGCTCGACGAGGCGCTCAAGTCAGTCGAGAAGCACTCACCTTCTGCTTCCGCTCCC
>VFKJ01001085.1 GCA_009885595.1 Myxococcales bacterium
CGAGAACGAGGTGCCTCGAGTTCCTCGACTTCTGCGGCGACGTCGCCTCCTGCTGCGGTCCTGGGCTGCGCATGTCCGGCTCCTTTCGGTACGTCAGTAGGGCCTTGCGCAGCAGCAAGCCACGTGCCCCGACCGTTACTGAGCGCACCCCTTCCAGCGGCGAAGGTTCTGCGGGTGCACGCGATTCATGCGAGCGCCATCGGGCATCGCGCTGCGGAACGTCCGCTCAACGCCTTGATTTCGGCCATCACTGGCCGCATGGATGGCCAGCAAAATGGTGTTTTTGGACGCGAAAGGTCTGGATCAGCGTCCTCGGGCATGAGGGTAGATGGGTATGGAACTCGCCGCGCCACTCCGCTCCCTGTTGCTGTCGAACCACCAGCCTCTCGGCGTCGCCCTCGGCACCCCCCGCGCGAAGCTGACGCGCCCCGACTGGTTCCGCCCGCTCACCACCGAACAGTGGAGCTTCGCCACCGGCATCTTCGAGGGCGCGGAGGTCGTCTGGACGCTCGATCGCGGCATGTTGTCTGAAGCGCGCGCGGTGTTCTCCCCGCGCAACTCGGCCGGCAGCGCGCTGTTCGACGAGCTCATCGAGATGTTCAGCGCTGAGTTCGGCAAGGCGAAGCTGATGAAGCGCAGCGAGGAGCGCACCTGGGCCCTGAAGACCGAGGTGCCCAGCACCCTGTCCGTCAGCCGCCGCTCGGGTGGCAGCACCGGCCTGGTCATCGTGGTTCAGCTCGGCCTCGCCAAGGGGCAGAGGCTGATCCCGCCGAAGGCCGTCGAAGAAGACTGAGCGCGAGGACGCTGCAACCGGTGCGCGACGAGCTTCGCTTCGAGCGAGGAATTTGCGGGCCGTTCTCCCTGGCGTCACTCAAAAAGACCCACGCGCGGCGAGGCCCCCGTTGCGGGCGCGGCACGCCCCTCATGACTCGTTAGTCGAATGTCATGAACGTGGCGAAGGGGTTGGTGGTGGTGGTGGTGGCTGGTTTCATGGCGTGCCGTCCGGCAACTCCTCCGGTGCCGCCACCAGGGCAGACCTCGACCGACGGCGGCAGCTCAGTGATGGACGCGGGCAGCGCCGACGCGGGGACGACGGAGCGCGACGGAGGGCTCGCCGACGCCGGCCTCGGGGATGCGGGCGTCGAAGAAGACGGTGGCCTCGTGGACGGCGGGGCGGCCGATGCGGGCCCGGGTGATGCGGGGACGCCCGGAGACGCGGGCCTCATCCTCAGCTCGGCGGGGCTGGTGTACTCAGGCGACCGCACCCTCTCGCCCATCGACGCGGTGGTGGCCCAGCACCTGCGAGACATCGTGGCGCGCGGGAACGGGCTGCCCGGCGTGTTCAGCAAGGTGGGTGACTCCATCTCGAGCAACGAGGCCGGCGTCTCCGGCGGCCCGTTCCTCAACTGCTTCGACGGCGTGCTCGAGGGCACGGTGTCGTGGGACTACAACGTGCGGCTGGGGGCGTACGCTTCGCTGTCGCCCACCATCGACTTCTTCAAGATGACGCACCTCGGGCTGGACGACTCGTGGACGCGGGTCAGCCTGGCCACGCGCATCAGCATGACCGCGGGCTGGGCCCTCGCGGGCTCGCCCTCGCCCCTCGACCGGGAGCTCGCCGCCGCGCAGCCCCGCTACGCCATCGTGATGTACGGCTCGAACGACATCGCCTGGTCGCTCCCGTACCCCTTGGCGGATCGCGCGCAGGTCTACGAGCGGAACATGCGAAACATCACCGACCGGCTGCTGGCGCGAGGCGTGATCCCGCTGCTCACCACCATGCCGCCCGACCGGGACTTCTTCCAATACGTGCCGGTGTACACGGGCATCGTGCGCGCGATCGCGCAGGGCCGGCAGATTCCGCTCATCGACTACTACAAGGAACTGATGGCGCTGGGCCCGCCGTACGGCCTGCGCAGCGACGGCACCCACCCGAGCTGCGCGTCGTACAACACCTGCTGCTGGTTCGACGCGGTCAGCCTCTCGCAGCACGGCTTCAACGTGAGGAACCTGATCACCCTGCAGTCGCTCGATCGCATGCGCCAGGTGTTCGAGCTCGCCGCGCCGGGCCTCGAGGCGCAGGCGCCGCGGTTGGCGGGCGACGGCTCGCCTGCTGCTCCCTTCGTCATCAGCTCGCTGCCCTTTGGAGAGCTGCGCGATCTCCGCGCCTCCAGCTCGCGCGCGTCGGGCAGCCTCTCGTGCGCGAACGCGCCCCCGGTCACCGGCCCGCAGAACCTCTACCGGCTGGAGCTGACGCGGCCCACCTCGCTGCGCGCGCTGGTGCTCGACGCGGGGCAGGGTGGGCAGCGCATCAGCATCCTCTCGGGGCCGAGCCTCTCGAACTGCCTCGAGACCGGCACGCGGCTGGTCTCCGGAACGTTCGCGGCCGGCACCTACTACCTCTCGATCAACGCGCTGAGCGCGACCGGCGGCACCGAGTACAACTTCTCCGTCACCGAGTGCCTGCCCGGCGACACCGACTGTTGAGGCGGGGAGAGGGCGGACCCTCTCCCCTGTCCCTGCTCAGGCCTGGGCGGCGAGGGGCTTCTGGAACATCGACACCTTGTAGGTGTCGGTGCCGTCCACCATGTTGTCGTAGAGCTTGGTGCCGGGGTTCCGGGAGAAGTTCTTCAGCGCCACGTCAGCCAGCGCGCGCCGCTTGCCACCGAGGAAGGGAATCTTGAAGCCGTGGAACGTGGACATCAGCTGCGCCACGTACGAGTCGATGCGCGCCTTGTCTTCATCGCGCGCCTTGACCGCTTCCTTGGTGACGTCGCAGCTCTCGATCAGCTTGAACCCGATCTTCCCCAGCAGGTCGAAGCACGGCTTCCAGGTGGAGTCGGGGATGGCGTTGCCCCACACCAGGAAGCCGCCGGGCTTGAGCATGCGGTAGGCGGTCTTGAAGAAGCGCTCGTCCTCTTCGGTGGCGCGGCCCGGCATCTCGGTGACGTGGGTCTCGTTGACCGCCACGAAGTCCGCCGAGGCGTCGGCAATCGTCAGCAGCGTGGCATCACCGCAGGTCGCCTTCAGCCGGCCGTTGAGCTCGGGCACGAACTTGCGCTTGCAGGTGTTGATGCCCGCCTGCTGCATGTCGACCGCCTCGTACGTGCAGGCCGGGAGAATCTTCGAGCAGATCAGGTGCGCGCCCGCACCGGTGCCGCAGCCCATCTCGATGATGTGCACCTTGCCGTCGCGCGCCTTGACGTATTCCTTGGCGAGCTCGAAGTGGTACAGCCCCGCGTAGGCGTTCTTGCCCATCAGCTGCGGGTCGCTCGCGGAGATCGGCGGCGGGCCCCACGAGGCCGGCCAGGTGTAGCCCCAGGTGTTGAAGGTGAACTCGTACGGCTCGCCGTTGCCCGAGCGCACCGTGCCCATCGAGCGGTAGAGCCCGTAGAGCAGCGAGTAGATCGACGTCTTGTCGTAGTCGTCCTCGGAGACGTCGCCGCTGGAGAGGTTGATCTTCTGCTTGCCCTCGATGGCGGCGCTCATCACCCACGCGCCGACGATCAATTGAAGCTGAGTCTTGGAATAGTCGGACTTGTTGCTCAACGCAGTGAGGAGATCCACGGACGCCTTTGTTGGGGGAAGGGTGAAGCTACGGAACTTGAGGCTACGGAACGGCGGGGTGCTCTTTAGAGCCGATTGTCGAGCATGAACAGCCAATCGCCGGTGATGGCACTGTACGTCAAGGACCCGCTCACCATCGCCCCACAAACGCCAGCGGAAAACGAATCTTGTCCGGTCAGCCACAGGCCCTCGATGGGGGTCTTGGGCCGCAGCCAGTGGGTATCGCGGGTGAAGTGGTCGCCTGAGGGCTCGATGCCCAGCGAGCAGCCCCCCCACGCGCGCGGGTTGCAGCCCACCGGCACGCCCACGTGCACCGAGACCGGCTTCTTGCCCTTGAGCATCGGCATGTGCCGGTGCACGAGCTTCATCATGTTCACCTTCACGCCCTCGTCGAAGCCGGGGCGGAAGTCGGGGTTCTCGCGGTACTGTTTGACCCACCCTGCGGGCGCCTCGGCGAGCACGGTCACCGTCGACTTGCCCGGGCAGCGCTCCTTGTAGACGGGGTCACGCGCCGAGGGGCTGAGCAGGTAGCCGCCCATGCCCTCGAAGCGCATCTGGCCCTTGTAGACCATGTCGGCCGCGTCGAGATCGTAGGGGTCGACGCCCTCGTACGACGGCATGTGCCAGATGATGTGCTTGGGCAGCTCGATCTCTTCGTCGTAGCCGAGGAAGAGGTAGCACATGGCCGGGCTGGGGCCGGTCTTCGCGAACAGGCCGGGGTAGCCGTACTTCTCGCGCTCCGCTTCCGGCAGCAGCTCCATGAAGGTGACCCACGCCGAGGCGTCGCTGATCACCATCTTGCTGCGGATCTCCTCGCCGCCCTTCACCCGCACGCCCACGCACTTGCCGTCTTCGATGAGCAGCTGCTCCACCGGGGTGGACACGGCGAGCTGGCCGCCCGCGCCTTCCACGATGGGGATGACGCAGTTGGCGATCTGCGAGGGGCCGCCCACCGGGTAATAGGCGCCGTAGCGGTAGTGGTAGAGGTTGGCCGAGTGGAACGCGAAGGGGGAGTGCTTCGGGGTGCGCCCGTGGTTCCCGTACATGTACGAGAAGATGGCCGCCAGCCGCTTGCTGAAGCCCAGCTCCTTCTGGAACACGTCGGCGGTGGTGCGGTGCATGTACTTCGTCCACCGGCCGCCGAACACGTCGTAGAACTTCGCGCGGGCGCTCTCGGGCAGCCAGGACGGCGCCATCTTGGTGATCGCCCACGCCCAGGCGTCGAACTGAATCTTGTCCTCGAGGTCGTAGTACTTGCGGACGTTGCCCTCGCCGGGGAACAGCCGCTCGACCCACTCGATGTTCTTCTCTTCCGAGGAGAACCACTCGTAGGTGTCTTCGCCGAAGGTACAGATCTCGTGCGCGTCGGGCATCTTCGCCCACTCGAGCTTGCCGCCGGTGATGAAGTCGGCGGTGGCGCGGAACAGCCCCCGCCCCACCCGCGGATCCATGTCGCCGACGGAGTCGACGCCGCTGTTGTATTCGAACCCGTCCAGCTCGTGGCAGTGGGTGGAGCCGCCCGGCACCTTCTGGTGCTCGAGCATCAGCACCTTCAGGCCCTTCTTCTGCGCCAGCGTGCTGGCGATCGAGAGCCCGCCGATGCCGGTGCCGATGACGATGGCGTCGGGGTTCTGCAGCAGCTTCGAGGGCTTGGCGTAGCGTTTGGAAGCGGGGTTGCTGGTCGTGAGGTACGCCGGGCCGAGGTTGGGTTTTCCGGGGGCGTAGAAGAGCTCTGCGTCGGTTTTCACGGCTCGGGCGCTACCGGAATCTGGTGAGGGGCGAGTTGATCGACCGCAAGTGTTTCGGGCCCTCGCCCAGTCGGGGGTGAGGATCCAGTTTTTTGACCACCGCCGCGCCGATGGCAGAAAGAAGGAATGCGATTTCGCGCCGCGGTGGCCTGTGCACTCGTGGCAGCGGGGTGTGGCTCGCCTCTGGAGAGTGAAGATGCGGGGCCGCGCGTCGACGCCGGTTCCTTCGGGTTCGATGCCGGCGAGGGCAGTGACGCGGGCGAGGTCGACGGCGCCGGGGTGGACGCGGGGGGCGTGGTGGTGGACGCGGGCTTCTCGGTGCTCCGCTACCCCTCGGGCCGCACGCAGTCTCCGCTGACCGACGAAGTCACCGCGCACCTGCGGTCGATCGCCGCGCTCTCGCCGGGCAAGGACGAGGCGCTCTTCTCGAAGGTCGGCGACTCGAACACGGTGAACGCCAACTACCTCGGCTGCTACGCGGGCACCCAGGTGGACCTCGGCGGCCGCACCGCGCTGGAACCCGCCTGGCAGCACTTCCTCAGCGGGATGGTGGGCGGCACCACGCCCTACAACCGCACCAGCCTGTCAGCGACCATCGGCTGGAGCGCGTTCTCCGCCATCGCCGGCAACCCTTCGCCGCTGCAGCAGGAGCTCGACGCCGCCCACCCCCGCTACGCCACGGTGATGTTCGGCACCAACGACGTCGGGTTCATGAACACCGATTCGTTCGGGCGCAACCTCTTCACCCTCATCGACACGCTCTCGCTGCAGGGCGTGGTGCCGATCGTCTCCTCGATTCCTCCGCGTGACGACGACGCGGCGATCGACGCCTGGGTGCCCCGCTACAACCTGGTGGCGCGGGGGATCGCGCAGGCGCGCAAGGTGCCCTTCGTCGATCTGCACCGCGAGCTGCTCACCGTTCCAGCCCACGGGCTGGGGCCCGACGGCGTGCACCTGAACGTCTACGTGTCGGGTTCGGTGAAGGGGTGCAACCTCACCGCGGCGGGGCTCGGGTCCGGTCACAACACGCGCAACCTGGTGACGCTCCAGGCCCTCTCGCGCGCGTGGGGCGCGGTCTGGGCGGGCACCACGCCCGACACCACCGCGCCGCGCATCTCGGGCACCGGGCTGCCGGGTGACGAGGTGGTGATCGACTCCTTGCCGTTCGTCGACGTGCGCGACACCCGGCGGGACGGCGTGGCGCGCCTCGACTCGTACCCGGGCTGCGCGTCCACGGCGAACGAGAGCGGGCGCGAGGTGCTGTACCGGCTCGAGCTGACCCAGCCGACGAACGTGCGGGTGTTCGTGGTGTCGCTGGGCACCAGTGACCTCGACGTGCACCTGCTGAGCGACCCGGGGTCCGGCGCGTCCTGCGTGGTGCGCCACGACAAGACCTTCGTGCGGCAGCTGGCGGCGGGCACCCATTACCTCTCGCTCGACACCTTCCAGTCGTCAGCCGGCGTGCTCGCGGGCGAGTACCTGGTCGGCGTCCTCGCCGAGTAGCGGCTTCCCTCCACGAAGGGCCCAGACGAGGCCGCGCGGCCGATGCGTTCACGCGCGCGCGCAATTACCAATGCCTCGCAGTCCCACGAAGCGAAACGCACGAGGTTCGTCATGGCCATGTTCATGGATGTCCATACCGACATGAAGGGCATCACCAAGGAGC
>VFKJ01000356.1 GCA_009885595.1 Myxococcales bacterium
CTCACAGGCGATCTCCGGGGCGAAGTTCGTCCCAGTGAAAGGCGCGGGGCACAACGATCTCTTCGATCGCGAGGAGACGCTCGCAGCGGTCTTCGAATTCGTGAAGTGAGCCGTCTGACTCCCTCAAAGGCCCTGGGGGCGAGGGGGTTCGCTTGCTCAGCTGCGGAGCCTCAACAGGCAGGCCCCGCGGCGCGCGGCTCCCGTGACGAAGTGCACTTGGCTTCGACTCAGGTGCTCCCGCTCCGAGGTGCGCTTCCGGCTCGGTTACCACTGCTTACAGGGCTGGTACCCGTGGTGACGGCGATGACGAGGACCCACCGGTGGGAGGACCCGTCGACCAACGTAATCACGCGATTACGTTGTCCGAGGCCCCCGTCCCCCCCTGCGTCACCATCACATCGCCTCAGAGCGTGCAGCCGAACCTTCCCCACCACGCCCCTCGAGGCTGACTTCGCCCACCATCAGATCACTTCGGAGCGCCTTCGCGCACGCCGATGGCGAGCTGACCCAGCCCAGCGCCCTTCGCCATCTCCATCACCTCGACCACCTTGCCGTGCGGCACGCCCTGATCGGCCTGCACGATCACCATGGTGTCGGGGTTCTGCGTCTTCGCGTCGGCCAACGCCTTCTTGAGCTCGTCGGCGCTCACCACGTCGCCGCCCAGCACCAGCCGGCCGTCTTCCAGGATCGCGATCGACAGGTCGCTGGCCTGGGTGGCCACGTCGGCCGAGCCGCCCTGGGGCAGGTTCACCTTGAGGCCGGCCTTGGCGCCGTTCGACGAGTTCACGATCACGCTGCTGGTCACCATGAAGATGATCAGCAGCACCAGGAAGATGTCGGTGAGCGGGGTGATGTTGATGTCGTTGAAGCCGCCCGAATCCTCCAGCCCGAGATCGTCGTCCTTGCTGCCGCTCGGCCCACCGATCGCCATCTTCAGCTCACCGGGGGGGGAACGATGGGCGGGTTCGAGTCGCTCTGCACCACCAGCTTCCCGCTGGGGGCCTGCTCGCGCAGCAGCTCGACGAACTCTTCCGCGATCAGCTTGAACTCGAGGTTGAGCCTCGAGAGGCGCGCCTGGAACATGTTGAAGAGCACCACCGCTTCGACGGCGACGATGATGCCCACCGCGGTGGCGATCAGCGCCTCGGAGATGCCGGCCATCACCGCCGCCGAACCCCCCGAGCCGCCCGCCTCGACGTCGATGCCGAGGTCCTTGAACGATCTCATGATGCCCCACACCGTGCCGAACAGGCCCACGAAGGGCGCGGTGGCGCCGATGGTGCCGAGGATCCACAGACCCCGCCGCAACCGCAGCGCCAGCTGCACCCGCTCGCGATCGACCGCCGCGTCCAGCGGGGGGCCTGTGGTCTTGGTGGCCCGCTCGAAGCCGGCGCGGAACAGGTCTGCCGACATCGCGGTGGACCGGTCAGCCGCCGACCTCGCCGCCACGATCTCCCCCCGCAGCAGGTGCCGGGCGATCAACTGCCCCAGCTCGCGCGCGCGGCCGCCGACGCCCCACAGGGTGATGAGGCGCTCGATCGCCAGGCCGATCGCCAGCACCGAGGCCAGCAGAATGACCACGATGGTGATGCCACCGAGTCGAAGGTAGTGGAGCAGCTCGTCGAAGCTCATGAAGGAATCCTGCTCATAGCGGTTAAGAATGCCAGCCGCCATGCTGCCTCAACGCTTCAGCCCTCTCCTGATTTCCGTCGCGCTCATTCTGACGGGCTGTCCCAGGCGCATCGCCGATTTTGGGAAGGACGGAGAGCCGAAGTCCGCGCAGGAGCTGCTCCAGCGCATCAACTTCGCCGAGTCCCAGATCTACTCAGTCAAGGGTGACGCGAAGCTGATCGTCGACTCGCCGCAGGGCAAAGGCGCGGTGGCGCTCTTCGCCGCCGTCGTTCACCCCGCGTACGTGCACATCGAGCAGCTCGATTTCTTCAACCGCCCCCAGAGCCTGTTCGTGACCGACGGCACCCGGTTCGGCCTCTACATGGCGGCGGAGGGCAGGTACTACCGCGGGCCCGCCACCCCGGTGAACCTCTCCCGCTTCCTGCCCCTGGTGATGCCCCCCGCGGAGCTCGCCGCCGTGATGCTCGGGCGCGCTCCCCGCATCCCCGCCGACTCGCTGGAGATGCGCTTCGACGACAAGAAGCAGCAGCTGGTGCTGGTGATCATCCGGGGCAAGGTGCGGCAGACGCTCTTCGTGCAGCCGCCGAGCTACCGGGTGGTGTCGAGCACCGCCGAGAACCTCAACGCCTACGAGCTCGAGTTCGAAGACCTCGCCACCGACGACCAGGGCGTGACGCTGCCCAAGCACGCCTCGCTCGACGCCCGCTCCGCGAAGACGAAGGTCGAGCTGGTGTGGAAGGACGTCGCCATCAACGAAGCGCCCGACCTGACCCTCTTCGAGTTCGAGCCCCCCGACGACATCCCGGTCGTCGAGGTTGATGCGAACGGCGCTCCGAGCGAGCCTGCACCGAAGTGACCCGTCTTCTCCCGCTGCTGCTCGTCTTCGCCGCCTGCACCTGCAGGAAGGGCGGCGGCGCGGATGCCGGGCCCGATCCCGAGTGGCTGGCGGGCAGGGTGGTGCAGCTGCCGGGCACTGTGAAGGACGGCGGCACGTTGACGGTGCGCCTGCCCCTCGAGCCCAACGGGCTCACCCGCCTGCACGATCGCTTCAACGAGGGCACCATGACGCGCATCACCGTGGGGCCGGTCTACGAGACCCTCGCGCGGGTGCGGGACGATGGCGAGCTGCGCCCGCTGCTCGCCCAGTCCTGGAGCGAGACCGACGATCACCTCACCCTGCGCATCACCCTGCGGCCTGAGGTGCATTTTCACGACGGCACGCTGCTCACCTCGGGTGACGTGAAGGCCACGCTCGATGCGGTGTTCGCGCCGAAGAACCCCACCACGAGCTTCCGCGCGACCCTCGAGACCCTCGATCACGTGGAGACGCCTGACGCACTCACCGTCGTCATCCACTGGAAGAAGCCGTACTTCCTCGCCACCCGCACCCTGCTCGGCGCGTTGCCGGTCTTGCCTGCGCACGCGCTGCAAGGAGAATTCGACACCCTCCCGCTGCACCGCGCGCCGATCGGGACCGGGCCCTTCCGCTTCGTGACGTGGGACGCGGGCACCTCGCTCACCTACGCGCGCCACCAGGCCTACTGGGGGCCGCGCGCGCACCTGGACCAGGTGATCTTCCGCTTCGTGAAGGACGACACCGCCGCCGTCGCCGCCTGGGAACGGGGAGAGTTCGATCTGATCACCCGGCTCACGCCCTCGGCGTGGAGAGCCGCGGAGTCGAACCCGAAACTCCAGGCTGAGTACCAGCGGGTGTTCTTCAAGGAGAACACCTACGTGTGGCTGGGCTTCAACCAGCGGCGCCCGCCCTTCTCCGACGCGCGCGTGCGGCGAGCGCTGGGCCTGCTGTTCCCGATGGACCTGGTGGCGCGCACCGTCGATCTCGGCCTCGAGCCGCGCACCACCTGCCCGTATTTCCCCGAGTCGAAGAGCTGCGATCCCGCGGTGACCCCGTTGCCGTTCGATCCTCCCGCGGCCAAGAAGCTGCTCGCCGAAGCAGGGTGGGCCGACGCCGATGGTGACGGCGTGCTCGAGAAAGACGGCGCGCGCTTGAGCCTCGCGTTCCTCGCCGCCGCCCAGTCACCCAAGATGGCGAAGCTGCTACCGCTCTATCTGGACACCCTGAAGGCGGCGGGCATCGACGCGCGCATCGAGACCGTGGACGTCTCGGGCTACCTGAGCCGCGTGCGCGCACACGACTTCGACGCGATGGCGCTGAGCTGGTCTTCCGCCGACTCCGTGCAGGACGACTTTCAGATCTTCCATTCCTCGCAGGCGAACGAGGGCTCGAACTACGTGGCGTACTCGAACCCCGAGGTCGACCGGCTGCTCACCGACATCCGCGCCCAGTTCGATCCCGACCGCCGGGCCGCCCTCGAGCGCCAGGTGCACCGCCTGGTGTACGAGGATCAGGCGCTCCTCTTCCTCGGGCGCCGCCCGTCCCTCGATGCCTTCAAGCGCCACGTCAGGGGCCTGGTGCCGTCGCTGGGCTGGTACGATCTGAGCGCCGTGTGGATCGCCGACTGACATGGGCCGCTACCTGCTCCGACGGCTGCTGCTGATGATCCCCACCTTCCTGGGGATCACGCTGCTCACCTTCGTGGTGGCGCACCTCGCCCCCGGAGATCCCTTTCAGCTCGAGCTGGAGAACGCCGGCCCCACCCAGGGCGTCGTCGATCAGCAGCGCGCCCAGCACGGCCTCGACGCGCCGCTGCCGCTTC
>VFKJ01000617.1 GCA_009885595.1 Myxococcales bacterium
GAGCCTCGGCTTCGCTCGGGATCAACGGAGAGCTGAAGATGGTGGGGCTCGTCGAAGGGTGGGCGCAGGAGAGCTTGAGCGCGCTCGAGCGCCAACACCTGCGCCGTTTCCTCGAGCCGCTGGAGAGCCCGCAGGGGCCGCGGGTGGTGGTGGGCGGGCGCGGGTACGTGAACTTCTCCTCGAACGATTACCTGGGGCTGGCGAACGATCCGTCGGTGATCGAAGCGGGGCGCGAGGCGCTCTTGCGGCACGGCCTGGGCGCGGGCGCCTCGCGGTTGATCGTGGGGGACACCGAGGCGCACGGCTCCCTGGAGCGCGCGCTCTGTCGCTTCGTGGGCTCGCAAGGCGCGCTCTTGTTCAACAGCGGCTACGCGGCGAACGTCGGCGTGCTGGCGGCGCTCTTCGGGCCGGGCGACGTCATCTTCTCCGACGCGCTCAACCACGCGAGCCTGATCGACGGCTGCCGGCTCTCGCGCGCGCAGACGGTGGTGTTCCCCCATCGCGACGTCGTGGCGCTCGAGGCGCTGGTGGCGCAAAACCCCGGGCGCCGGCGGGTGGTGGTGACCGACACCGTGTTCTCGATGGACGGCGATCGCGCTCCCCTGCGCGCGCTGGGGGCGCTGTGTGCGCGGCACGGGCTGGCGCTCATCGTCGACGAGGCGCACGCGACCGGGGTGCTGGGCGAGCGGGGGCAGGGCCTCTCGGCGTTGGAAGGGGTGGAGGTCGATCTCCACGTGGGCACGCTGTCCAAGTCGCTGGGCGGCTTCGGCGCCTACGTGTGCGGCTCGCTGGCGGCGCGCGAGCTCTTGCTCAACCAGGCCCGCTCGCTGGTCTTCAGCACCGCGCTGCCGCCGGCCCTCTGCGCGGCGGCCGAAGAGGCGCTGCTCGAGCTCCAGCGGCCTGCGCGCCGCGCGGCGCTGTGGGCGCGCATTGACCAGCTGGCGGCGGGGCTGACGCGGCTGGGCTTCCCCGCGGCTCCCGACTCGGCCGTCTTCACCGTGAGGCTGGGCGACCCCAAGCGCGCGCTGGAAGCCTCCGCGCGGCTGCGGGAGCAGGGCCTGCTGGTGAAGGCGATCCGTCCGCCCACCGTGCCCGAGGGCACCAGCCGACTGCGCATCGCGGTGAGCGCTTCGCACACCGAAGAAGACGTCGAGCACCTGCTGCGCGCGCTGGTGCCGATGAGCGAGGTGCGTGCCGCATGAAGACCGCAGAGCTTTTGGCGCTCGACGCCGCGCACGTGTGGCACCCCTTCACCCAGATGCAGGGCTGGCTCGACGATCGCCCGCTGGTGATCGAGCGCGCCGAGGGGAACTGGCTCATCGACACCGAGGGCCGGCGCTGGCTCGACGGCATCTCGTCGCTGTGGGTGACGGTGCACGGCCATCGCAAGCAGGCGATCGACGACGCGGTGCGCGCGCAGCTGGACAAGGTGGCGCACTGCACGTTGCTGGGCCAGGCGTCGGTGCCGAGCATCGAGCTGGCGGCGAAGCTGGCGTCGATCGCGCCTGAGGGGTTGTCGCGGGTCTTCTATTCGGACTCCGGCAGCACCTCGGTCGAGATCGCCGTGAAGATGGCGTACCAGTACTGGCAGCTCGCCGGGCGGCCGCGGAAGCAGAAGTTCGTGGCGCTCCAGGAGGCGTACCACGGCGACACCATCGGCTCGGTCTCGGTGGGCGGCATGGACCTCTTCCACGAGCGCTTCCGCCACCTGCTGTTTCCGGTGGAGCGGGTGGCCACGCCGCACGCGTATCGCTGGGCGGGGACCGATCCGCTGACGGAGTCGCTCGCTTCGATCCGCGCGCTGTTCGAGGCCCGGGCCGGGGAGCTGGCGGGCTTCGTGGTGGAGCCGTTGGTGCAAGGCGCCGCGGGGATGTTGCTGCAGCCGCGGGGGTGGCTCTCGGGCGTGGCGGCGCTGTGCCGCGAGTTCGACGTGCTGCTCATCTGCGACGAGGTGGCGACGGGCTTCGGGCGCACCGGCACGATGTTCGCGGTCGAGCAGGAGGGCGTGACGCCGGACTTCCTGTGCCTGGCGAAGGGGCTGACGGGCGGGTACCTGCCGCTGGCGGCGACGCTCACCAACGACCGCGTCTACGGCGCGTTCCTCGGGCGCTTCGACGAGGTGAAGACCTTCTTCCACGGGCACACCTACACGGGGAACCCGCTGGCCTGCGCGGCGGCGCTGGCGAACCTGGGGCTGTTCGAGACCGAGCAGACGCTCGCGCGCATGGCGCCGGTGCAGGCGGTGCTCGCCGAGGGGCTGGCGCGCATCGCGGCGTTGCCGCAGGTGGGCGAGGTGCGTCGGCGCGGCTTCATGGTGGGGGTGGAGTTGGTGAAGGATCGCGCGACGAAGGAAGAGTTCCCCTTCGCGGAGCGCAGGGGCTTCCAGGTGTGCCAGGCGGCGCGCAAGCACGGGGTGTTGCTGCGGCCGCTGGGGAACGTGGTGGTGTTGATGCCGCCGCTCTCGCTCACCACCGACGAAGCGAAGCTGCTGACGGGCGCGCTCGAAGACGCCATCTGCCTCCCTCTCCCCCGCGGGGGAGAGGGTCGGGGTGAGGGGTGAACCGCTTCTTCGTGACCGGGACGGACACCGGAGTCGGCAAGACCGAGGTCTCCACCGCGCTCCTTTCCCTGATGGTGGAAGAAAAACCCTTCGCCTTCAAACCCTGTGAAAGCGGAGACCACGCCGACAGCGAAGCGCTGAGAACCGCCGCAGGCGCCTGGCAGTCACCCGAGTCGGTCTGCCTCTACCGCTTCAAGGCGCCTCTGGCGCCGGCGATCGCCGCCCGGAAAGAGCGCAAGAGCGTCGACTGGAAGCACCTGCTCGCGGGCTTTCGCGCGCTGGGCCAGGGCCCCGGAGTCGTCGAAGGCGCCGGCGGCCTCTTCGTGCCCCTCGACGAGCGACACGACGTGATTGACCTGATCGCAGCGACGCGGCTCCCGGTGGTGTTGGTGGCGCGAGCGGGCCTGGGCACCATCAACCACACGGTGCTGTCCGTGAACGCGCTGCAGGAGCGGAGGATACCCATCGCCGCGGTGGTGCTGGTGCAAGCGGTCGATCGCGACGAGCCCTCGCTGAAGACCAATCGCCCTGAGCTCGAGCGCCGCTTCCCGCAGCTCCGCTTCCTCGGGCCGGTGGGCTTCGAGGCGGATGAGGTCCTGCGCAGGAAGC
>VFKJ01001053.1 GCA_009885595.1 Myxococcales bacterium
GCCCGAGCGAAGTCGAGGGCGGGCTCGTCAGTCGGCGCCGTTCGAGCGAAGTAAATCCCTCGACTTCGCTCGGGATGACCGGAAACCGACACGGCTGGGGTACCGTTGACCCATGAGCCCGCAGTCATTTCCGCTCGCAGCCGAGCTGAGGGCCCACCCGGACGACGAGGCGCTGTGGGCGGTCGCCGCCGATCGCTGGCTCGAGCAGGGCAACCCCTGGGCCGATCGCGTCTTCGCGCGCGCGGTCGGTTTCCCCCAGACCGACTCTCTCCTGCGGGCCGCGGTCGACTGCCTGGGGCTCGAGGTGCACTGGCACATGGGCTTCGTGCGCCGCGCCGCGATTCGCCGGGCGTGTGCGCGCGCGCAGCTCTCCACCGGCGCCGTGTTGGCCGCGCTGCTCTCGCACCCGCTCACCGCCTTCCTGGAGCAGCTCGAGTGCGACGGGCTGCAGCTGTTCGACGAGCGCGGCGCCGGACCCCGCCATGAGGAAGCGGTGGAAGAGCTGGTGGCCTTCCTCGAGCAGTGGCTGCCAGAAGGCGTCACCAAGGTCGAGCTCGGCCTCTCCATGCTGGGGCCCGAAGGGCAGCTCGAGCGCATCGCGCGCCCGCTCGCCCTCGCCAGGCCCGGGCTGCGGCAGCGCTACTGGCTGCACGGCCCCATGCGCCTGGAGCCCGGCGGCGAAGTGTCACCGGTGTTCGGTGCGGGGCTGGACTGCCTGGGGCTGGTGCGCTGCCGCTTCGAGCAGCTCCCCGGCGGCACCCACGCGCTGCGCGTGCTCGACGACGCGGAGGTGCGGCTCAACGGCACCCTGCGCGGCGGCCGCGGCGCCTGGTGGTTCCCCGGGGAGACGCTCGAGGTGCAGGGCCAGGTGTTCCGCTTCACCGAGCACAGCCAGACGCTCCTGGTGGTGGCGGGCTGATCAGCCTCACGGCAGTTTCGAGTGGAACCAAAGGCCCGCCCGTGGGTTTCTCCGGTTCCCCATGCAGCCCACCGACACCAAGGTCGAGTCCGTCACGCTGTACCACCGCGGCGCCACCGTTCGTCGCACCGCGCAGCTCGACTTCAGCGGCGGGCTCCCCTCGGAGGTCTTCCTCGCGGGCCTGCCCCTCTCGCTGGTCGACCACACCGTGCGCCTGCGCCTCGAGGCCGAGGGCGGCGAGGTGCTGGTGTCGAACGTGCGGGTGGGCCTCTACGCGCCGCCGCGGGGCACGCCGCCGCTCGCGCCCGAGCAGAAGGAGCTGCTCGCCGTCACTGACGCGCTCGAGGTGGCCAGAGATCGCATCGCGCAGCTCGACTCCGAATCGCAGCGCCTGGTCGACGTCAGCGTGTTGCCGCGGCCCGCACCCGAAGAAGGGCAGATGCCGCCGCCCGCGCCCATGGTGGCCCGCGCCGCGCTGGAGAGCCTCTTCGAAGAAGCGGTGAGCAAGCGGCTCGAGCTCTCCCGAGCGCTGCGCGACGAGGTGAAGGCGCTGGAGGAGAAGGCGCGCTCGCTCCAACGCGCGCTGCAGCTGGCCTCCACCGCGCGCCACGTTCGGCCCGACGAGCTGCAGAAGTCCATCACCGCCTCGCTGGTCGCCCTCGCCGCCCCGAAGAAGGGCCGGCTGGTGCTCGAGTACTTCGTGGTCGGCGCGCGCTGGGCGCCCTCGTACCAATGCCGGATGACGCGGGACTGCCTCTCGGCCGAGCTGCAGCTGCGCGCGCTGGTCTGCCAGCGCACCGGGGAAGACTGGCGCGGCGTGCTGCTGCAGCTCTCGACCGCCTCGCCGATGAGCTGGACCGAGCTGCCGGAGCTGGGCGCCATCAAGATCGGCAAGACCCAGCCCCCGCCGCCTGCGCAGCGCGGCTTCCGTCCTCCGCCCCAGGGCGCCGCCTCTCTCTTCCAGGACTACGACCGGGGCCTGGGCAGCGCGCGCGCTTCCTTGCCGGTGATTCCCTCGTGGCAGCCGCCGGCGCTGGTCGCGCAGGGCCTGCCCGCGCCCCGGCTCGACGCCAGGGGCATGACCGCGGGCGCCGCGCCCATGCTGGAGATGCCCGAGGCCTGCGCGGACCTGGACGACGAGTCGCCGCGCGAAGAAGCGCGGGAGATGGTCAAGGAGCGCGCAGCCCCGGCCCGCCGCTCGATGCCGCCGCC
>VFKJ01000961.1 GCA_009885595.1 Myxococcales bacterium
CTCAGCCCGGTTGCGATCGAGGTCTGTTCGCGCGCATTCAGCGCGCGCCGCCGCTCCCGCCCGAGGAAGCGGCCCGGATCTTCGGTGACAACTTCGGCATCGGGCTGAGCCTGCGCACCGCGCGTCCCTGAAGCTGCGCTGCGCGACACGCCCGTGAACGATGGCTCGGGTCGAGTCGATGGTCGTCGGCCGGCCAGCCCTCTCCCCGACCCTCTCCCCCGCAGGGGAGAGGGAGAGAGGGGTCAGACTTCGGAGACGTCTTCCAGGAGGATCGGCTTCGCGTGCAGGTACGCGGTGGTGCGGCGCTTTTGATCGATGTCGTCGTACACCCGCTGCACCTGCGTCCCGCTGAACCCCAGCACCTTCCCGCACTCCTCCGCGGACACGCCGTGGTTCTTCGCCCAGAGCACCAGGTCGAGGGTGCGGTAGTGCAGGGAGAAGTAGAAGTCTTCCTGCGACTGCGCCAGCGAGAAGGTGTCGGTGGTCGGCTCGCGCCCGAGGATCTCTTCGATCACCCCCAGGTGCCTGGCCAGCGCGTACACCTGCGTCTTGTACAGCGCGGCGATCGGCTTCACGTCGGCCGCGCCGTCACCCAGCTTCACGAAGAAGCCCTGGTCGTACTCGAGCCGGTTCGGAGTGCCACTGGCGGCGTAGATCAACCGGTCCGCGTGGAAGTACTCCATCATCTTCCGCGAGCGCTGCTTGAAGTTCGTGGCCGCGACGATCTCCAGGTACGCCCGGGGCGTCAGCCGCGTCTTCACTTCCTCGCCATCGGGCCGCTTCACCACCACCGAGAACACGTTGACCACGTCGCTGTCGAGCCGGTTCCCCGTGCTGACGATCTTCCACGGCATGCCCGGCTTGAAGCCCTTGTCCACCGAGGCCACCGCGGCGTCGCGCACCCGGTAACACCCCGTGGCCTCCAGCAGGGGCGCCACGTCCACCAGCTGGAACTCGATGCCCAGCCGCTCGCAGAGCTTCCGCCCGTAGGTCGTGCTCTCCCCTGAGCTGTCGCGCTCCGGCAAGAGCAGCCCGAACACCCGCTTGGGCCCCAACGCCCGCACCCCCAGCGCCGCCACGCATGCGCTGTCGATGCCCCCCGAGATCGCCACCACCAGCCCCCGGCGCTTGAGCGTCTGCAGCACCGCCGTCTGCAGCTTGTCCGACAGCTCGGCCGCCTTCGCTTCCAGGTCCAACGCCAACACGTCCTTGTGGAAAATCGTCATGAAGCCCCCGTGACTGCGTTACGCCCCTCGAC
>VFKJ01000080.1 GCA_009885595.1 Myxococcales bacterium
CCCGCGGCCGATGGTGAACACGTCGCCGGTCATCTTGAAGGGATCGCGACCCGCCACGAAGAGCGTGAGGCCGGCCTTGCCGCCACTGGCGCGCGGAGGCGGGGCGGGGGGAGGAGGCTCGGGTTCCTCGTAAGGCTCGTCGGCCGGCGGCTCGTCCTCGGCGGGCGCGTCGTAGTTGTCCTCGGCGGCGGGCTCGTCGAAGGGGTTCCCCTCGTCGTCCGCGGGCTCCGGCTCAGGCTCCGGCTCGGGTTCCGGTTCCGGAGGGGGCGGCTGGGCGCGCGCCTTGATTCCAGGCGGAGCGCCGCGCACGGGCTGCGGAGCGATCACCGGGGCCGCGGCCGCGGCGGCGCGCGGGGCAGGCGAAGCGGCGGCGGCGGCACCGCGCCCTCCGTCCATCGCTTTGCCAGGGACCACGTACCCGTTGAGGCGCGCGAGCATGAAGACGGCCTGGGCGACGAGGGAATCGGTCGCGACCCCCATCTCCGAGGACATCATTTCCAGCGCCTCCCACAGGTGGGAAGGCATCGACACCGGCTTGGAATCGGACATTGCCGGGGCACCATAGCGCCCGAGCGCCCCCTGTCTAACTTGTGTTTGTGGGTCCCCTCGAGGATCAGCCCCGGCTTGAGTTTTTGGGGCCTCCAGTGCAGTGAAGCGCCATGGCTCTCTTCGACGCTGCCCGCCCCAACCCCGCTGGTTTTCGCGACGTCACCTCAGCCGAGGTGTCCGTGCCCGCCCAGGGCTTTCGGATCATCGATGTCCGCTCGCCCGAGGAGTTCAAAGGTCCGCTCGGCCACCTTGCCGGCGCCACCCTGGTGCCGCTCGCCTCGGTGACGGCGCAGGCCGTCGGCTGGAAGAAGGACGAGCCCCTGCTGATGGTGTGCGCAAGCGGAGGCCGCTCGGCGAACGCGGCCCAGGCGCTCACCCGCATGGGCTTCTCGAAGGTGATGAACCTGGTGGGCGGGATGAACGGGTGGACGCAGGCCGGGAAGCCCGTCGAGAAGTGAAGCGGTGGCGGCGTTGGCTCTTGGGGCTGGCGGTGGGCTGGGTGGTGTCGACCATCGGGCCGGTGGCGCTGCTGCGCTTCGTCGATCCTCCGACGACCGCGTTCATGCTGGCGCGCCGGCAAGAGGCCTCGGAGAAGAACGAGAAGGGCTTCGTGCTGCAGCAGCAGTGGGTGGCGCGCTCGCGCATCTCCACGCACCTGCAGCGCGCGGTGATCGCCGCGGAGGATCAGAAGTTCTTCCAGCACTCGGGCTTCGACGTGCAGGCCATCGAAGACGCGCTGGAGGACCGGCTCGAGGGCAGGTCGACGCGCGGCGCCAGCACCCTCACCCAGCAGGTGGCGAAGAACCTCTTCCTCTGGTCGGGCAAGAGCTTCGTGCGCAAGGGCCTGGAGGCGTACTTCACGGTGCTGCTCGAGACGCTCTGGAGCAAGGAGCGCATCCTCGAGGTGCACTTGAACATCGCCGAGTACGGCAACGGCGTGTACGGGGTTGAGCAGGCCAGCCGGCTGTTCCTGGGCAAGGGCGCCGCGGCGGTCACCCCCGAGGAAGCGGCGCTGCTGGTGGTGGTGTTGCCCAGCCCGCGCACGCGCAAGGTGACCGCGCCCACGCCGAAGGTGCGGGAGCGCAGCCGCTGGGTCCTCGAGCAGATGGAGCGAGTCGTTCTGCCTGCGAAATAGGCGCCTCGACTCCGGTTACTGCCTCTTCAACACCGCGCCCAGAAACAACGCGTAGGTCAGCTCGCGCACCGGGCACCCATCGCGCCGCGCCTGTCTCCTCAACGCCGCGGGCAAAGCGCAGGTCGACGCGTCTTTCGGATCGACCAGCTGCGCGTACCCGCGCATCGAGTAGCCATTGATCTTCCACCCGCGCCCTCCCAGCGCCGCGCACAGATCCGCGGTGAGCTGGTGGTGCAGCGCGCGCGAGAGCGGGAACGCCTCGGCCTCCACCCCGGGACCGCGCCACTGCTTCCCCTCGGGCACCCAGCCCGCCTCGCGCAGGTAGGTCAGCTTCCGTTCCTTCGAGAGGCCCCCCACGTGCCGTTCGAGCCTCATCGCAGCGCCCATGCTAGTGCCAACGCGGGTGAGGGCAGAGACGAAGCGTGCCGTGGAGCTCCTCGGCGTCGGGTTGTTCGTGGGCGCGCTGCACCTGGCCTGGCTCAGCGACCGCTTCACCACCGAGCAGGGCGGGGGCGGGATGACGCTGCTCTTCGGCTGCACCTTCACCACCGCGGTGCTGTGGTTCATCTTGATGTTGCGCTCGCTGGCCGCGGACAAGCCGTTCGGCCCCGAGCTCGACGACGGCCTCACCTCGATGGCGGTGACGGCGTGGGTGATGGCCCTGGTGCCGCCGCGCGCCTCGAACTTCCTGGCCCAGAGCCCGGTCGATGATTTTTCCAAGGCGTACCTGCCGGTGAGCCTGGCGGTGGTGGTGGTGATGCTCGGCGCGCAGGCGCTCTGGCCCCGGCGCGAGGAGCGGCTGGTGTGGCTGCGCTTCTTCCCGTCGGTGGCGGTGGGGTTCTTCCTGCTCGCGGGCTTCCTGCTGTTCGTCTCGGGCGGGGACGATGCCCAGCCGGTCGCCCTGCGCGCGGTGGGCTTCGGGGGGCTGGCGGCGGTCGCGGCGGGTGTGCAGTGGTGGCGCGTCCGCGCGTGAGGCGCGCTACCGTGCGGCCTCATGAACGCTCCGTCGCCGATCGCCGAGGTCAATGTCGAGACGCTGAAGCTGCTGCTCCAGGTCGCGTGGGCGGATGACACGCTCGATCCGAAGGAGCGCGAGGCGGTGGTGAAGGTCGGCGCGAAGTGGGCGGTCCCCGAAGAGACGATGGCGATGCTGCTCAAGCATCTCGATTTGGGAAAGCCGCTGCCTCAGCCGAACATGGGCCTGCTGCGGCAGCACCGCGAGCTGGTGCTCACCGCGGCAGAGTGGTTCGTCGGGGTCGACGGGGTGATCGAAGAGTCCGAGAAGGAGTTCCTCGTCACCGTCAGCGAGCTGCTCGGTCACTGACTCCGATCGCGCAGAGATCCACGGCCAACCCCTCAGATCTCAAAGAACTGAGGGTGCTCCCCGCCCGCAACAGCCCGTAATCTGAAGGCCTTCCGCTGGCCCACCGCTCGCAAATGGACGCCGCGCGAAGGCCGGAACACTTGCGGAGGAAGCACCATGTCAAAGCACTGGATGAGTCGATGGCGGGCGGCGGCGGTGGCGGCGGGGATCGCTGGTTTC
>VFKJ01000893.1 GCA_009885595.1 Myxococcales bacterium
ACCGCCACGGGGCGCGAGCCCATGCCGCGGAGGAGCTCGCCGGGCGTGCTGCCGAAGTCGCTCCAGAACGCGAGGTAGCTCGGTGGCCTTCCCGCGAGCGCCGGCTGCAGGAGCTGGGTGTAGACCCAAAGCCAGGCGAAGCAGGCCAGCAGCAGCCCGAGCGCTTCGGCGCGCCGCGGCCGATCGAACAGCGCGCACGCCGCCGCGAAGCTGCCGAGGTAGAGCGTCGCGTCTTCCTTGGTGAAGAAGAGGAACGCGACCGCGGGGATCCAGAGGCGGCGGCGCTGCTCGGTCCACCCCACCAGGAACCAGAGGGTGCCGAGCGGAATGAGGCTCTCGATGCGAAAGCCCTCGGTGGTGAGGCGGCCGAGGTGCGCGCTCGCGACGTACGCGAGGCTCGCCGCCAGCAACACGCCGCCGTTGTCGCCGACAGCCCTCTTCACCAACCTTCGCAGGGGAAACAACCCGGCCCACAAGATCACCGGCCCAGCCACCACCAGCCACAGCGGCGAGGGCGCGAGCGCGTGCAGCGGCGCCAGCAGCGTGAGCACGAAGGTCGAGTGCACGCCGAAGTGGTTGACCGCGTAGATGGGCGAGTAGCCAGGCTGCCCGCGGGCGGCGCTCGCGAGCATCCAATCGAAGATGCTGAAGTCGACGCCGCCCACCATGAACGCGGCGAAGCTGCTCAGCGCGGCCGCCTCGAGCCAGACGAGGCTCATCACCAGGAAGGCCGTCCACGCGCGCGGGGAGATCGCCGCGCTCAGCCGCTGCGGATCGCGCAGCCAGGCCACCACGAACGCGATGGCGAGCGCGAGGTGCAGGTAGTGGAACGACCCGTACTCTCCCACGAGCGGCCCGAGCACCATCGACGCGGCGAAGCCGCAGACCGCGGCCCACGTCAGCGTGATCACCCATGACCCCGGAGCGCGCAGGGCGGCAGTCACGGGTACTCGAACCCGGGATAGTCGAACGCAGCAGCGACGGCTGCGACATCGGCGTCCCTGCCGCCCTCCTGCCGTACCAGCTGCTCCCACCGCGTGTGGACGCAGTCCTTGATCCGGTCGATCTCTGCCCCGGCCTGCTCCGCGGTGAACTCGAATCGCGCCGCGACTCCGAGCAGATTCGCTCTGGTGGCGCAGACCCCACGCTCGCCGATCTGCATCGCCAAGCGACGCTCCTGAGAGCTCGTTGGGGTGGGCGTGAGATCATACGCAGGCGAGAGGTGCCACTGAGCAGATGGCGCGATCAAGGCGTGGTTGCGCGGGTGATCGTCGGAGTTCGAGATGAGCGCGTTGAACGCCATGCGCCGAAACAGCTCCTGGCGCTGGCCGCGGGGGTCCCCCGACCACCTCCCCAGCTCGTCGGCCAGCCGGGGGTAGGACCAGGCCAGCCGATCACTGGCCACGTCCTCCGCCTGCAGCACGGTCAGCCCGCTCACCATTCGGCTGCGCAGGTAGCCACCCTGGGTCCGCGCGCGGTCGAACCGCTTCACCAGGAGCACCTCCTTGCCTGCCACGCGCTCGACTCGGTGCTCGGCCACCCGAAGCCCCGCGCTCTGGGCCAATGACAACATGGCCGACTCGACCACTGGGGAGTTCCAGCGATCGGTCTTGGCGGGGAACTTGGCCACCCAGAGCCCCGCTTCGTCTTCCACCACGTTCTTGGGCCGCGCGCCGCCCAGCGAGGTCCCAGGCCACAACAGGCCTTCGCTCTGCGCGATGGTCTCGGGAGCCACCCCTTCGAGGATTTGCTCGGCCACGGCCATCAACTGCTGGAGTTGAAGCGTCTTGTTGAAGCGCTGCACCGGCCCCGGAGGCGTCTCGTCACGAGAAAACGAGAGCGCACCAGCGCGATCGTCCGGTGAGTTGAGCAGGTACTGCACCTCGGTCAGCTCACTGACCTTCAGGGCATGCTCGATGACGCGCCGGCCCCACGCGTCGGGAGAAGCGTCGCGCAGGGCTCCGAAGATCCCCCGCAGCCGGGTCGTCGTGAAGGTCCCCTTCCGCAGCGGGAGCTCGAACGGATCGATCGCCACCGCGTCACTGCGCGAGAGGTACTCGGGCAGGTAGCTGAACTTGCCGGCCACCACGCCCAGCGTCTCGCCGGCGCGAAAGCGGCCGCACGGAACGACCTCGACCGAGCCAGGCAGTTGAATGAAGACGTAACAACGATCACTCCTCATCCCACGCCT
>VFKJ01000636.1 GCA_009885595.1 Myxococcales bacterium
CAACCCCAACGTGCGCAACTACACCGAGCGCTTCCACTACTCGACGGTGCCCCTGCACTTCGGCGAGGGCGCGGACGTCAACTCGATCATCAACGACGGCCTGCTGAAGATGCGCAGCCGTCACCTGGAGAAGTGGTCCGACGTGGTGGCCGACGAGAAGCGGGTGGCGAACGCGCTGCTCGCCGACCCCACCCTGATCGACGACCCCGATCGCGCCGCCGGCGTCATCGGCAACCCGCTGCTGCGCGTGCCCTACATGTTCTGCAGCGACGAGTCGGCCGACGGCCCGGTGCTCTCGTGCAACCGCTTCGACCGCGGCCCCGACTACTACGAGATCACCCGGACCAAGCTCGAGGACTACTGGAACTACTACCTCGACAACCACTTCCGCCGCGACTCAGCCTTCTTCTCGGGCAACGGCGCGCTGGGGCGCACCTTCAACACCTTCTACACGGTGGCGAACTCCTACAAGCACTGGGTCTACGAGGTGTACCAGAAGAGCTCGCGCAACCAGGAGCAGGTGTCGCGCTACAAGCTCGACCCGTTGATGCAGGACTACTGGACGATGGCCGTGCTCGACGGCGTCAACCAGCACCTCAACGTGATGTCGGTGCCCCCGGACGGGTTGTTCATGTACCGCAACCTCCGCGGCGGACCGCGGTGGGACCTGATCAGCGGTGGTGACGACTTCGACTACCTGAACGCCACCGGCCGCCAGCGCCTCGAGGAGATCTACACCAGCCGCTACTCCGCCCAGGACTTCGTGATCATTCCGCGTGGGCTGGGGCGCCGCATGTACAGCCGCTACGACTACAAGTCGGGCTTCGGCTTCTGGAACCGCATGCTCGAGGCCGGTCACTACAACGACCAGGTCGGCGCGATGTTCGCCGCCGTCATCCCCGAGATCGACATCCAGGGCGTGGACATCACGGCCGACCAGGATCGCTACGCGATCCCCTACTACCTGACCTTCCGCGACGAGTTCCAGAGCACCTTCAGCTCGCTGTGGGCCAACGACGAAGAGAAGATTCGCCCCGTCGCCTACAAGACGGTCAACGCGGCCAACACCGTGCAGGACGAGGCCGCCATCGAGTGGCGCACCTACGTGCGCGGCACCGACTTCTTCGCCGGGTTCAACTACCCGCGCGAGAAGAAGAACTGCCTCTCAGGTCAGCAGGCGTACCGCGATGACTGCTGGATTCCCAACCAGCGCCCCGCGCCGGCCAACATTCAGCTGACGTGGACCAGCCGCATCTACGGCCTCTTCCTGGGCATGGCGCTGTTCCGGGTGAACTACGACCTCGACTACGCCAAGGCCAACCAGATCTACAAGCTGGGCTCGGGCGAGGCCTTCCAGGTGGCGACCGGGTACCACACGGTCGAGGTGCCCGACATCGTCACCGGTCACCGCTACGTCGCGATCGAGAAGGACGGCGCGCTGCCCAACAGCACGGGCGCCATTCGCATGATCGACATCGCCAACCAGTACCTGGTGATGGTGCGCGACCCGTC
>VFKJ01000004.1 GCA_009885595.1 Myxococcales bacterium
CTTCCCCAGCCTCGCCTTCGTCTTCACCGACTGGGTGCGGGTGTCACAAGCCGTCGGCGTTCAGATGACCGGTCAACGCTGCTACAGGGGCGGCATGCGCATCTCCGTCATCGGCGCCGGGTATGTCGGGCTCGTCGCGGGCACCTGCTTCGCTGATTCAGGCAACGACGTCGTCTGTGTCGACATCGACCAGAAGAAGATCGACGCCCTCAAGGCCGGCATCATCCCCATCTACGAGCCGGGCCTCGAAGACCTGGTGAAGAAGAACGTGCGCGAGCAGCGCCTCTCCTTCACCACCCACCTCCCCGAAGCGGTGGCCGGCTCGCACGCCGTCTTCATCGCCGTCGGCACGCCTGAGGGCGAAGCGGGCGACGCCGATCTCCAGTACGTCGTCTCCGCCGCCAGGGAGATCGGCCGCGCGCTGACCGGCTACACCGTCGTCGTCGACAAGAGCACCGTGCCCGTGGGCACCGCCGACCTCGTGCGCGAGGCCGTGGCCGCCCACACGAGCCACCCCTTCGACGTCGTCAGCAACCCCGAGTTCCTCAAAGAGGGCGCCGCGCTCGACGACTTCTTGAAGCCCGACCGGGTGGTGATCGGCGCCGACTCCGAGCAGGCGCGCGCGGTGATGGCCGAGCTCTACGGCCCCTTCGTGCGCACCGAGAACCCCATCATCTTCATGGACACCCGCTCGGCCGAGCTCACCAAGTACGCGGCCAACGCCATGCTCGCCACCCGCATCTCCTTCATGAACGACGTCGCCGCCCTCTGCGAAAAGGTCGGCGCCGACGTCGACCAGGTCCGCAAGGGCATGGGCGCGGACAAGCGCATCGGGTATCCGTTTCTCTTCCCCGGGGTCGGCTACGGGGGAAGTTGCTTCCCAAAAGATGTAAAGGCGCTTGTCGCCACCGCCCGCGACCACGGCATCGAGTTCGATCTGCTCCGCGCGGTGGAGCGCACCAACGAGCGCCAGAAGAAGCTGCTCGTCGCCAAGGCGGTCAAACACTTCGGCCCTGATCTCTCCGGGAAGTCGTTCGCGGTGTGGGGCCTGGCCTTCAAGCCCAAGACCGATGACATGCGCGAGGCGCCGTCGGTGGAGGTCATCGAGGGGCTGCTGGGCAAGGGCGCCACCGTGCGCGCCTTCGACCCGGTGGCGCACCAGACCGCCCGGCGCGTGCTCAACGACCGGGTCACCTTCGTGGAGCGGCCGTATGACGCGCTCGCCGGGGCGGACGCCCTGTTCGTCGTCACCGAGTGGAATGAGTTCCGCCACCCGGACTTCGAGCGGATGAAGGCGCTGATGAAGGCTCCCGTCGTGTTCGACGGGCGGAACATCTACTCGCCCACCAAGATGCGGGAGCTCGGGTTCACCTGCTTCAGCATCGGCCGGAAGTGATGTCAGGGGTGGGTGGTAGACGTTCCCTCCGGGTGGGCTGACAGTCCTGCCCACCCGAATGAGGTAACGTCTCGCATCGATGGAGCACCTGCGCATGCCCGCTGTGATGGCCCACTTCACCGACAAGGACGGGTTCAACGGCATCAAGTCAGCCCCCGTCTGGCGGTTTCTGGCTGCTCAACCCCCCGCTTCGCAGCATCCCCCGGGGGCGTACTTCACGACCCTGGGCCGCAGCACGCCGCTGCTCTCCCAGCGCCTGCGGATTCCCCGCTCGAAGATCGAGTACGTCTTCGAGTTCGACGACGCGGGCGACCTCGAGGCGATTGACGGCGGGCGCGGCGCGTTCATCTTCTTCAGCCGCACCGACGACCTGGTCCCCGAGCCGCGCCAGACGTACGCCGGGCCGAGGGACTCGTCATGATCGGCGGGTTCGACACCCACTTCCCGCTGCCCCGTCAGCGGGTCCCCGACGCGCTCGACTCGGCGGCCCACGCCATCTTCCGGCGGTGGCGGCGAGCCGTCATTCAGGCCAGCGACGGCACCGTGTTCCTCACGCTGGGCGAGGTGCCCCTCTCGATCGCCACTGAACTCTTCGTCTACCGCGACCTCGCCAGCCTCCGTGATTGGGAGGCCCACGGGGCGAGGCCGGAGAACGCCGCTGCCATGATCCACCTCCTGGCCAACGGAGAGGGGCTCACCATCGTGGTGGGCGACCCTGCAGAGCGCGTGGCCGCCGGTGTCCTGGAGGAGGTCGCGCTGACTCGCTTCGGTGGTGAGCTGCCCAGGAGAGCGGCGTGAGCGCGCCCATCGACAAGGAGGCGCTGAAGTCCCTCGTGGCCGCCCATGGCCTGAGTGCAGTTATCGGGACGCCCGCCGGGCTGGAGTCCGCGGCCGCCAGGCTGGGCGAGTTCTTCTCCTGCTATCGCGAGCACCGGGGGCGGCACGGCAGCGCAGCGAGCCTCCCCGCAGCGCAGGACTGGTCATCGCTGGTTCACCAGGACAGGACCAACCCGCACCGGGTACAGGTGCTGCTTCAGGCCCTCGCCTTCGTCTGCTCCCCTGAGATGCTCGCCATGCTGTGGATGGTGCAGCTCGGCGCCAGCGTGAAGGCGATCCACGTCGACCACGAGCGCGAGAACGTCACGAAGCTCAGCGTGCTGCTGGACCTCCCGGGCGCAGAGGAGGCCACGGAGGAGTTCAAGTCGACCGAACACTGGGACCTGGCGCTGCTCCAGTTCGCCGCCCTCACCAAGGTCGATGAGCAGCCCGTGATCAGCGGCTTCGTCGCCCTCACCATTCCGCGCCCCTGATGGACGTCGGCGAAGAACCCACCGAACTCCTCGGTGAGCTGGTCCTCGAAGGGAGCGCCCGTGGTCACTGATGACGTGGTTCCAGGGTTTCAGGACGTGCAGCGCTACCTCGCGGCGCGGGGGTGGCGTTCGTCGCTCTCGAAGCGGCCCAACCTCGCCATCTGGCGCTCCAGCGATGTCCGTGCGTGGCCGCGTCGTCCGCCACGGACGCACTGTGGAGTTGGAGATGGTCGAGCACTTCGAGCTCGCCGCCACCGCCTCGCCGAGCTGCGCAGCGAGCACTCGGCCGAGGACGTCTTCTTTCTCCCGGGGCGCATCTCCATCTCCCAGGTGCGCCACCTGCAGGGCCTCGAACGCGAA
>VFKJ01000053.1 GCA_009885595.1 Myxococcales bacterium
CATCCACACGGCCACCACGCCGTGGATCAAGGCCCCGTAATAGAAGCTGCGCGTCCGCAGGCTCAGGATGCCCAGGGCGACGCCGGCGATGATGCTGCCCAGCGCCTCCAGCTCGGCCTTGCCCAGGTGCATCACCGCGAAGGGCGCCATCTGCGCGAGGATCGCGGCCCCTCGGCCCCACTTCGGGGTCAGGCCGTGCACCATCCACCCGCGGAAGAGGAACTCCCAGGCGAAGAAGTACGCCAGGTACGCGGCCTCGTAGCTGAGGAAGAGCGACCAGGAGAGCTGCGTCTTCCCCCCGCCGATGTTGACCATGTACGAGGCGTTCCCGGCCAGCGGGTAGATGCCGCGGAAGGCGTCGAGCTTCGAGGCGACGAAGGCGGCCGGCAGCATCACCGCGAGGAACAGCGCCGTGATGGTGAGCCCGGCTCTCCAGTCGCCCACCTGAAAGCCGTAGCGCTCGTTGAAGCTGCCCTTCGTCGCGAACGCCAGCAACAGCGGCATCACCAGGTACAGCACGATGCTGGCGCCGAACCACCAGAAGTGGCCCAGCGTCGCGTTCCACGGGTGTTGATCGAGCGAGCTGCCCACCAGGCCGCGGAAGAACCCGGCCGAGCCCTGGTAGTGCGAGACGATCAACAGCGCGCTCGCACCGCAGAGGATCACCGTCGGCTCGCCGCCGAGCCCTTCGAAGAGCGGCGCCACGCGGCTCCAGAACGTGGGCCGCGGGGGAGGCGCTGGGGGCAGCTCAGGTTCCAAGGACCGCATCGATGCGGCGCATCGTCTCGTCGCGGCCCAGGAGGGCGAGGGTGTCGCCGATGCCGGGGCTGGTGGTGCCGCCGGTGACCGCCACCCGCAGCGGCTGGGCGATCGCGCCCTTCTTGGCGCCGGTCTCGGTGGCGATCACGTCGACGATGGGATCGATCGCGGTGGCCTGCCACTCGGGCAGCGCGAGCAGCTTGGCCTTCGCCGCCTTGAGCATCTCCTTGCCCGGGGCGTCGAGGTGCTTGGCCGCGGCCGCCGGGTCCAGGGTCACGCCCTGCGCGTAGTAGGGCTTGATGGACTGGGCCATCTCCACCAGCGTCTTCGCGCGGGTGGAGAACGCCTTCACCGCGGTGAGCAGCCGCTCGTCGGCCTGCGCGTTGGTGACGCCGATTTCCTGCAGGTAGGGCAGCAGGGTGACCGCCAGTTCCTTCGGATCGCCGTTCTTGATCCAGTGCTGGTTCACCGAGATCAGCTTCTCGGGGTTCCACACGCCGTTGGTCTTGCCCACGTCCTTCAGGTCGAACAGCTCGATCAACTGCGCGCGGGTGAAGAGCTCATCGTTGCCGTGGCTCCAACCGAGGCGCGCGACGAAGTTCAGCAGCGCGTGCGGGAGGATGCCGTTCTTCCTGTGGGCCATCACGTCGGCCTCGGGGTGCTTTCGCTTCGAGAGCTTCTCGTTGTTCGCGCCCATGATCAGCGGGAAGTGCGCGAACACGGGCTGCGTCCACCCGAGCGCCCGATAGAGCACCACCTGCTGGTAGGTGGAGTTGATGTGCTCCTGCCCACGGCCCACGTGGGAGATCTCCATGTCGTGATCGTCGACCACGCAGCCGAAGTTGTAGAGGGGGATGCCGTCGGAG
>VFKJ01000019.1 GCA_009885595.1 Myxococcales bacterium
CGCACCGCCTTCCCCGACGAGTGGAAGGAGCCGCTCACCGTCGGCGCCACCAGCTGCGCGTCGTACCGCTACCGGCCGTTCAAGGCGCTGGTGACGCAGGGCAACCAGCCGATGGATCTGTGGCTGCACCTGGGCGACGTCGCGTACAACGACGGCGCCGACTCGTTGCCCACCTTCCGCCAGAAGTGGCGCGAGCAGCTGGCCGACATCGGCTACCGCACCCTGATGCCGGCGGCGGGCGGCTACCTCATCTGGGACGATCACGAGTTCGCGAACAACTTCGACCCCGAGGCGCTGGGGCCGAATCACCCGCTGGTGGTCGACGGCGCGCGCAGCTTCCGTGAGACCCTTCCCGTGGAAGAGGACCGCGCGTGGAAGAGCTACCGCTGGGGCCAGACCGCGGAGTTCTTCCTCCTCGACGTGCGCCTCGAGCGGAAGCCCAGCACGCGGCTCACGCCTGACGCGCAGATGATCAGCCCCGAGCAGCTGGCCTGGTTGCAGCAGGCGCTCCTCGACAGTCCGTGTCACTTCAAGGTGATCCTCACCAGCATTCCCATCGCCCAGCTGCCGCCGCCCTCGTGGGGCGGGTCGGCCGATCGCTGGGAAGGCTACGCGGCGCAGCGCGAGAAGCTGCTCTCGTTCATCGACGAGCACGCCCTCGACAACGTGTGGTTCCTCAGCGGCGACATCCACGTGGGTACCATCGAGCGGCTGGAGAAGGTGGGCCCCCGGCGCAAGTACATCGAGGTCTGCACCGGCCCCGCGGGGAACATCAACCCGCTCACCCTGGTGCTCGAGCCGGGGCAGGAAGCGAACAAGGCGATCGTCTTTCCGCCTGAGCAATTCCTCTACGCGGGAGGCGGCTTCTACGCGACGGTGCTCACCTTCGATCCGCAGGCGAACACGGTGCGGGTGAAGTTCATCGACGCCACGAAGAACGACGAGCTGAGCTGCGATCAGACGCTGACGTTCGGCCAGGGCGCCTGATCCACGTCGGCGGCGGCGTGGAAGATCACGTGTCTCTTCACTCCAGCCCTGCGTCCTTCGCGACCGCGCGCGCGGCCCGATCGATGGCGCGGTCGACTTCCTTGCAGCCGAGGATCTTCCATTCCGCTCGGGCCCTCACGATCAGCTTCTCGATCTCCCCCGGCGGGATCATCTCTTCCTCGAGCATCTTGCGGATGGCGACCAGCTGCGCCTCGAGCTGCACTCCCCGCGCGCACTCCAGCGTCGCCTTGTCGAAGCGCGCACACTCGGCCACCCAGGCGCGGCCGAGGCGTTCCTTGCCATCGGGCAGCCTGGGGAAGGCCGGCCTGCCCTTGAGGTCCTGCGTGTCGAGGGCCTTCCACACCGCGGGCCAGAGTTGCTCACAGCTGGCGGGTTGCGCGGCGAGCACGAGCGCGAGGAGGAGGGACATGAAGTGGTTGTACACGCGGTGCTATGAGCCTCGCCATGAGCCGATACGACTTTGCTTGCGCGGCGGTGGTGGTGAGCGAGGGTGTGGCCGAGGTGGTGCTGACCGCGACGGGCAAGGGCCAGCGCATGGGCCCGGAGTACTGGACGCAGCTGCCCCTGCTCTTCGAGCAGCTCGACGCCGACGACGAGGTGCGGGTGGTGCTCTTGCGCACGGCCGCTCCCAACTTCAGCTACGGGCTCGATCTCGCGGCGATGGGCCCCGAGCTGGCGGACCTCACCGACCCCGGCGCGCACGCGGTGGTGCGCACCCGTTTCCTGTCCACCGTGAAGAAGATGCAGCGCACGCACAACGCGGTGGCCGCGTGTCGCAAGCCGGTGATCGCCGCGGTGCAGGGCTGGTGCATCGGCGGTGGGGTCGATCTGATCACCGCCTGCGACATTCGCCTCGCGGCGCACGACGCGAAGTTCTCGGTGCGCGAGGTGAAGCTCGCCATCGTCCCCGACGTGGGCACCCTCGCCCGGTTGCCCGCGATCATCGGCCAGGGCGCCACCCGCGAGTTGGCCTTGACCGGCGATGACGTCGACGCGTCCCGCGCGCGGGAACTGGGCCTGGTGAGCGAGGTCTACGACGGCCCGGAGACGCTGCTCACCGGCGCCCGCGCGATGGCCGCGCGCATCGCAAAGAACCCACCGCTCACGGTGCAGGGCATCAAGCAGGTGCTCAACTTCTCCAGCGAACGCGAGGCGGCGCTGAGCCTCGACGCGGTGGCCTTGTGGAACTCGGCGTTCTTTCCCAGCGAGGATCTGCTGGAGGCCATCGGCGCGTTCATGGAGAAGCGCGAGCCGGTGTTCAAGGGCCGATGAGGCGCGCGCTGCTGTTGCTGCTGGTGGCGTGCGGTCCTCCGCCGGTGGTGAACGATGCGGGCGAGCTCGTCGAGCCCGACTCCGGCACCGTCGAGGCCGATGCGGGCGCTTCGCAGGACGCGGGGATCGACGCGGGCGAGCCTGACGCGGGACTCAGCGACTCTGGAATTTCCGACGCAGGGACGCAGGACGCCGGAATGCCCGACGCCGGCCCGGAAGATGCGGGCCCCACCGACGCCGGAGTGTTCTGCACCGCGGGCAACCTTCCTGGGACCTGCCTGGACGTGAGTCTTTGCACCGGCACCCGCATGCCGACCGCCGGACTGTGCCCGGGCCCCAGCTCGGTGCAGTGCTGCACCCCGCGCTACACCACCAGCTGCGATCCCAACGTCGACCCGGTGCCGAACGCGGGCCTCATCTCTTCACCTGGAGACGGCGGCTGCCTGCTCCCGGGCATGGTGCGCGTGAGCACGTTCTGCGTCGATCGATACGAGGCGTCGATCCTCGAGGTGCTCGACGGCGGCGCGACGCGGCCCTGGTCTCCGTACTGGAACCCCGGCACGCGCGTGCTGCGAGCGCAGTCGGTCGCAGGCGCGGTGCCGCAGGGCTACGTGACCCAGCTGCAGGCGGCGGCGGCGTGCGCGGGCGCAGGCAAGCGGCTGTGCACCGACGCCGAGTGGCTGAGGGCCTGCCGCGGCTCGAGCAGCACCACCTACCCCTACGGCGACACGCGAATGCAAGGCGTCTGCAACGACGCCCGCAGCGTGCACCCGGCCATCGAGCTGTACGGCACCAGCGCGAATTGGATCTACAGCCACATCGACAGCCCGTGCCTCAACCAGCTCCAGCCCGGGCTCGATCGCGCCGGGGACAACCCTGGCTGCGTCACCGAAGGCGGCGTCTTCGACATGATGGGCAACCTGCACGAGTGGACGGCAGATCCGAACGGCACCTTCCGCGGGGGCTTCTACGTGGACACCCAGATCAACGGAAACGGCTGCCTCTACGCGACCACCGCGCACGCGGTCACCCACTGGGACTACTCGACGGGCTTTCGCTGCTGCGTGGACTGACGGCGCAGACATGATGAGTTCCCGGCCGTGATCGCCCTCGACGAGTGGGAACGCGGTGGAACCTTCACGACCCTGCAGGGCCACCGCATCTTCTGCCGCGACGGCGGCGCGCCGACCGCTCCGGTGCTGGTCCTCATTCACGGCTTCCCCACCGCCTCCTGGGACTTCGAGGCGCTCTGGGAGCCGCTGTGCCAGCGCTACCGGGTGATCACCCTCGACCTGCTGGGCTTCGGGTTCTCCGCCAAACCCGACGCGCCGTATTCGATCGTCCGGCAGGCGGATCTGGTCGAAGCGCGCCTGGCCGCGCTTGGCATCACCGACTTCCACGTGCTCGCGCACGACTA
>VFKJ01000737.1 GCA_009885595.1 Myxococcales bacterium
GCCGTGGTGACCGCGCGCGTGGCGCAGGCCGTGCGGCGAGAGCTTATGGCCGCGGGCGATGGCCCACTCCAACACCTCGCTGCTCGACAGCCGGTACTGCTCGTTGACCCGGAGGAACGGGATCGCGCCCTCGCGAATCCAGCCCCAGACCGTTTCTTCCGTGACGTCGAGCTGCATCGCGACGTCGGAGACGCTCAGTTGCATGCTGCCTTGCACTTACTCCCGCAGGGCAGCGCTGTCCGCTTCACGGCGTACCGATGAGATCGAGGATGGCGTTGACGAAGGTGAGGGGGTGCGGAGGACACCCGGGCACGTAGAGCGCAGGCCCCACGCGCTCGAGGAAGCCGCGGTCGGCCTCGGGCGAGTCGTGGAGCCCGCCGGAGATGGCGCAGGCCCCCACCGCGACCACGAAGCGCGGCTCGGGCATCGCGTCCCAGGCCAGCTGCACCGCGTCCTTCATGGTGCGAGTGAGCGGCCCGGTGAGCACCAGCGCGTCGGCGTGCCGCGGCGAGGCCACCCACTCGATCCCGAAGCGCTGGAGATCGAAGTTCACGTTGGCCACCGCGTTGAGCTCGAGCTCGCAGGCGCTGCACCCGCCCGCGGAGACCTGGCGCAGCTTGAGCGAGCGGCCGAAGAGCTTCGAGAAGGTCGCGTTCGCGCGCGCGCGGATGACCTCGGGCTCTCCCTCGCGCACGAAGAGCTTCTCCCGGCTGTCCGAGCCCATCTGCGGGGCGGGGGTGAAGACGATCTTCTGCGGCGGGCACACCTCTGCGCAGGCGTTGCAGAACACGCAGCGCCCCAGGTCGATGGTCACCTTCGACAGCGAGACGGCGTTGGTGGGGCAGACGTCCTTGCAGGCGGTGCAGTCGGTGGCGCAGGGCGCGGTGCTGATCACCGGGCGCCCGTGGTGGCCGGTGGGCGTCGCCGTGCGCAGGTCCTTGATGTACTGGGTCCCCTGCGAGAGCCGCACCCGCAGGGCCTGGAGGGTGCTCATAGATCGTTCCCGCAGTACGAGAGGTCGAAGCTCTTGTTGCAGATGGGGAAGTCGGAGATCTCGTTCTTGCGCACCGCGATGGCCAGCCCCATCCAGTTGCGCAGCGAGGGATCCTGCGCCTTGTAGTGGATGAGCTCGCCGCCCGGTCCCGTCTCCAGGCAGTGCACCACCTCGCCGCGCCAGCCCTCGACCACGCTGATCACCAGCTGGTTTCCGGCCAGCGGACCCACCGGCTTCTTCGGGCCGCCGAAGCGCGGGCTGCTCGTCAGCACCTCGGCCAGCCACCTGAGTGACTCGTTCATCTCGGCGATGCGCAGCTTGCCGCGCGCCTCGCAGTCGCCCTGCGGCAGCACCTGAGGCGCGATGGGGCGCTGCTTCCACACGCCCGCGGGCGCCTGGTGCCGGGTGTCGATGAGCACGCCCGACGCGCGCGCCGAGGGGCCCACCACGCCCAGCTCCTTCGCCTGGCCGGTGCTGAGCACGCCCGCGCCTTCGAGACGGTGCCGCACGGTGCGCGAGGTGACGAAGCGCTCGTTGATGATCTCGAGATCGGTGCGCAGCAGGTCGACGTTCTTGCGCACCAGTTCCAGCAGGTCCGGGGGCAGCTGCAGGCCCACGCCGCCGGGCCGCAGCGCGCTGCGCCCGAAGCGGTTGCCGCACAGGCGCATGGTGGTGTTGATGGCGGTGGTGCGCAGGCGCCCGTAGCTCGACGCGCCCTGCAGGAAGCCCACGTCGGCACAGAGGCCCGAGAGCCCCGCGAGGTGCATGGCCACCCGCTCGAGCTCGAGCACGAAGGCCCGCGCCAGCTCGGTGTGCTCGTCGAGCTCGCAGCCGGCGAGCGCTTCCAGGGCGGCGCAGAAGGCCCAGGCGTGGCCGATGCTGGTGTCTCCGGCGATGGTCTCCACCAGCGGCGTGAGGCGGCGGGGATCGGTGCCGAGCAGGCGACGCTCGACGCCGCGGTGCTGGTAGCCGAGCTGGATCTCGAGGTGGTGCACCTGCTCGCCCATGCAGCTGAAGCGGAAGGAGCCCGGCTCGATCACGCCCGCGTGGATGGGGCCGACCGCGACCTCGTGCACCTCCTTCCCCTCGATGCGGTAATACGGATAGCCGTTCATCGCCGCCTGCTCTTGCCCCTCGAAGCGAATGGGCTTGAGCCAGGGGTGGTCGGCGATGCGCAGCCCCGTCTGCTCGTGCATCTCGCGCTCGAAGCAGTGGAGCGCGGGGAAGGTGGTGGTGAGCTCGTGGTAGCCGTGGGCCGCGTTCATCGCGGCGCGGGTGACCTCGAGCGCTCCGGCGGCGGTTTGGAACACCGAGGTGAGCAACGCTTCGTCGCCCAGGCGGCGCGCGAAGAGGGTGACCAGGCGCTGGCCCGCGCCCAGGCGGTGGATCACGTCGGGGCGCCAGTCCGCCGGGCCGCGCGGGGTCAGCTGCGAGACGTCGAGCCGGGCGAGGAGGACCGAGTCGCTCATCGCCCCTCCAGCGTCTGGGCCACGTGAAGGATCAACGTGTCGAACGGCGGCGGCATGAAGATCCCGAGGGCCACCAGCGCGCCCAGGAAGACCAGCTTGGGCAGCACCGAGAGCAGCGTCTGCCGGGGCCAGGTGATCTGCTGCTGCGGTTGGCCCCAGATCATCGGGAAGACGGTGCGGCCGGTGGCCACGAAGCTCATGGTGACCAGCGTGCAGAACGCGGCGAACACCAGGATCTGCCCAGAGCCCACCAGCGCGGAGAGGATCAGCAGCTCACCGAAGAAGCTGCCGAACGGCGGGAAGCCGAGCAGCGCGAAGGTGCCCACCATCAGGAACGCGCCGCTGTACGGGAGATCCTTGATCAGGCCCTGGATCTTCCGGGTGTCCTTGGTGCGGTAGTGCGCTTTGATCTTCCCCGCGGTGAGGAAGAGGATCGCCTTGATGAACGCGTTGCTGATTGCGTAGAGCAGCACGCCGTAGGACGCGCCCTTGCCGATGCCCAGCCCGATGGCGATGACGCCCGCGTGGTTGATGGAGGCGTAGGCCAGCAGCCGCTTCATGTTCCTTGTGGCGATGATGCTGGCCGTCGAGACCGCCATCGACACCACGCCCATGATCACCAGCTCGCCGGTGACCAGCGCCTCGTTTCCGCCGCGCCAGGCCTGCACCACGCGCAAGAGCATCACCAGCGCGCAGTTGAACTGCACCGCGCCTAAGAGCGCCGTCACCGCGGGGGGCGCCTCGTCGTAGGCCTCGGGCAACCAGCTGTACATGGGCGCCAGCCCCAGCTTGGTGCCCAGCCCGAGGATCACCAGCGCCAGCCCCAGCTTGCCCCAGGGGCCGCTCACCGCCGGCAGCGCGTCGAGGAAGAAGCTGATCTCGTGCCCGCCTGCTTCCATGCCGCGCCCCAGGCAGGCGAAGCCCAGCATCACCAGGCCCAGGCCCACGGACGAGAAGAGGAAGTAGCGCCACGAGGCCTGCCGCGAAGAGACCACCCCGGGCCGCATGATCAACGGCGCCACCGCCAGCGTGGTCGCTTCCAGCGCGATCCACTGCACCAGGAGGTGGTTGGACATCAGCACCACGTTGGTGGCCGCGAGGAACACCAGCGAGAGCTCGGCGAAGCGCGCGCCTTCGTCCGCCAGCTCGGGGCTCGCGTGAATGCGGCTGCCCACGTACACCGCCACGCCCAGGAAGATGGCGTTGACCAGCACCAGGAAGAGGCGCCCGGTCTCGTCGAAGTGCACCAGCCGCTCAATCATGAGGTCGTCGGTGGGCCGGGCCACCTCGACGAGCGCGGCGGTGATGCAGCCGACGGCGACGACGATCAGCACCGCGGTCGCACCCTTTCGGAAGCGCGCGGTCGACAGCGCGAAGGCGGCCAGCAGCGGCAGCACCACCAGCACGAGGGCGATCATGTCACTGCCTCCCTCTCCCCAGCAGGGGAGAGGGTCGGGGTGAGGGGAGAGCGCTGTTGTCGTGCCGCGCTCATAACGTCGGCCCCTCCGGCGCGTCGCCAGCCGCCAGCACCACCGCCGGCACCGACGGCCCGACGATCTCGAGGTACCAGCGGAACAGCCCGATGGTGAGCAGGAAGACCACCAGCTGCCCCGCGTGCACGAGGATGGACTCGTCGTGGTGCGAGGCGCCTGCCAGCTCGAACAGCGCCACCGCGTTCTCGAAGCGCAGCGCGCCCACCATCTGGCTGAAGGGGCCCGATTGGCTCGACAGCACCAGGAAGCCCAGCAGCAAGCCCGCAGTGGCCACCGCGACCGTCTGCCGCTCGTCTCCGGCCTCCGGCACCAGCGCGGAGGCGAAGTTGAAGCCGACCAGCACCAGCGCCAGGGCGAGCGTCCACGACAGCAGGTTGGGAGGGATGACGTCGTTGCGGGCAGTCGCCTCGCGCGCGCTCATCACCCCGTAGAGGAAGAGGGGCGCCAGCAGCCCGCGCACCAGCACCAGGTCGACCAGCATCAGCCAGTCGTCAGGCGTCGAGAGCTCAGGCCGCTCCATCACCACCAGCCACGCCATCAGCAGCCCCTGGCAGCACAAGCCGAAGAGGCTGGCGCGCCACGTGGAGATGAAGAGCGGCAGCACCATCACCACCAGCAGGGCCATCAGCAGGGTGCTCACGGCGCGCCCCCCAAGCGCCAGGTGGTGGCGAGCAGCGCGATGGCCCCCGCGGCGATCGCCAGGCCCACGTACTTCGGCACCGTCTGCAGCCGCAGGCGGGCGATCAGCGACTCGATGGTGCCCACCACCACCGCCACCAGCAGGCTGAGCAGCACGGTGAGCCCGGCGGAGAGCGCGGTCCCTGCGCCTGCGAGCGGGTTGAGCAAGGTGGCGATGGCCGAGGCGCCCACCAGCAGCTTCACCGAGTTCGCCAGCTGGATGGCGGCCAGGTCTGGGCCGCTGTGATCGAGCACCATCACCTCGTGCACCATCGTCAGCTCGAGGTGCGTGGTGGGATCGTCCACCGGCATGCGCGCGGTCTCGGTCTGCAGCACCACCAGCAGCGCCACCACCGCGCACACCCAGGCCAGCGCGCTGGCGCCGTCGTCGATGTGCAGGAAGAGCGCCTGGTGCAGCGTGTGGGTGCGGGTGAAGAGGCCCAGCGCGCCCACCACCAGGAAGAGGGCGGGCTCGACCAGGGCCGAGAAGGTCGCCTCGCGCGCCGCGCCCATGCCCTCGAAGGAGCTGCCGGTGTCGAGCGCCGCCAGCATCAACGCCGCGCGGCCCAGCCCCCACGCGTAGGCCAGCACCACGAAGTCGAAGGCGAAGCTCAAGAGCGGCGTCGAGCCCAGCAGCGGCGTCACCAGCGCAGAGCCCAGCGAGGTGACCAGCAACACCCAGGGCGCGATGCGGAACAGCGGGGTGGTGGTGGTGCTGTAGACCGAGCTCTTACGCAGCAAACGCAGCACGTCCCACGCGGGCTGAAACAGCGGCGGACCCTTGCGGCCCGACCAGAGCGACTTGACCCGGTTGATGACGCCCGTGAGCAGGAAGGGCATCACCAGCAGCACCAGCACGTTGCCCACGAGTGCGGGGCTCATCGCAGCGCCCCCACGAGGATGAGCCCGATGACGAACAGCGCCACCAGCCCGGCGGCGAAGGCGAAGCGCGGCTGCTCGGGGATCTTCTCGGTGGCCTGCCCCACGTACTTCTCACCCTGGCCCAGCACCTCGAACATCCGCTGCTCCACCGGATCGGCGTGGTGCGTCGCCAGGTGGACGGAGTGCCGGGGAAAGAGGTCCTCGGAAGGTTCCCCGCGGCGCAGCGCCGGGAGGAAGGCCTGGAAGATGCGCGCGAACTGCTCGGCGAACGAGCTGCCGGTGTACTGCATGCGCGGCGTGGCGGCGGTGTAGCCGCACCCCCAGGTCGCGCTGCGCCGGGCCGCGCGGCCCGAAAGCCAGCTCACCACCCCCACCAGCACGAGCGCCCCCGCCAGCGCGCGGCTCACCCAGACGACGGACCCCAGCGGCACCAGCGCGGGCGCGAGGGCGGCCGCCATGGGGAAGGGCAAGAGCGCTCCCTTCACCAGCAAGAGCGCAGTGGCCGGCGCCACGCCGACCAGCACCACGCCCACGGCGTGCAGCACCATCGGCACCAGCATCGGGGTGGGCGGCTCTTCGCCGACGTGCAGCTTCGGCTCGCGCGGGTTGCCCAGGAAGGCGACGCCGAAGGCCCGCACCATCGAGAGCGCGCTCACCGCGCCCACGAAGGCGAGGCCCGCGGCCGCCAGCGTGAGCAGCGCGTTCTGATCGGTGTGCGGCGCCAGCCCCGAGAGCAGCCCGGAGTAGATGACGAACTCACTGGCGAAGCCGTTGAGCGGAGGCAGCGCGCAGATGGCGAGCGCCCCCACCAGGAACAGCAGCGCGGTGCGCGGCAGCTTCTTCGCCAGCCCGCCCAGGCGCTCGAGATCGACGGTGTGCGTCGCGTAGTAGACCGAGCCCGCCGCGTAGAAGAGCAGGCACTTGAACAGCGCGTGGTTGAAGAGGTGCAGCAGTCCTCCGGCGAAGCCGAGCACCGCCAGGCCGGGGAGCTCCCACGTCCAGCCCAGGTAGCCGACCCCGAAGCCCATCGCCACGATGCCCACGTTCTCGGTGGAGGAGTAGCCGAGCAGCCGCTTCAGATCGCGCTGGGTGGCGGTGGAGAGCACCCCGAAGAGCGCGGACAGCCCACCGAAGGCGAGCACGGTCCAGCCCATCCACTCCTCGGGCTTGCCCATCAGCAGGGTGAAGCGGAGGAAGCCGAAGAGCCCGGCCTTGTGAATGACGCCCGACATCAGCGCCGAGACGTGGGCGGGGGCGGCGGCGTGCGCGCGCGGCAGCCAGGTGTGGAAGGGGAAGAAGGCCGACTTGAGCGCGAAGGCCACGCCCAGGAGCACGAAGATGCTCGAGCGCATGGAGCTTTGCTGCGAGAGGAACTTCCCGAACGCGGAGAACTCCATCGAGCCGGTGGCGCTGTGCAGCAGCATGAAGGCCGCCACCAGCACGAACAGGCCCACGTGCGTCGAGACGATGTAGTTGAAGCCGGCGAAGCGGATCTTCTGGTTGCGGTAGTCCCAGATGACCAGCAGCCAGGCGGCGACCGCCGCGATCTCCCAGCCCAGCAGGAACACCAGCGCGTTCCCCACCGAGTAGACGATCACGAACGCGAGCGAGGTCACCGTGAGCAGCGCGAAGTGCTGGCCGCCGCGCCGGCCCTTCTCGAAGTACGGCTTCAAGTAGCCGGTGGCGAACACCGTGCCCAGCAAGGTCATCGGCAGCGACCAGGCCAGGAAGAAGGCGCTCAGCCCATCGAGGTGCAGCGAGATGTGCTCGATGGGGGGAGGCCAGCTCCAGGACAGCTCCATCGGCGGCGCGCCCGCGAGCAAGGGCGCCACGCCCGCGAGCACCAGCACGGTGGCGAGGCTCTGGCTGGCGATCGCCGCCGCCGCGCTGTGCTTGTTGTTGCGCAGCGCCGCGGAGAGCACCGCGCCGAGCAGCAGGACCGGAAAGCTCGCGAGGAACAGCGTCACGACGAGAGGGACCTTTCTTCGAGGGCGAGCGGTAGCACGCCCTGCCGGGTTCCCGGCCGGGTCACGCGCGCCCCGCCACGTGCCGCGCGACATGGTTTCGAATCACATCCACCAGCTGCCATGCGAGCACCGGCCGCACGAGCAGCACCACGTTCTCTCCGCGCAGCGCGGTGGGTCCGGTGAAGGTGGCGGGAGCAGCGGTGAGCACGATCACCAGCCGGTCGGGCGCGGCCTTCGAGACCTGCCGGACCCAGGTGATGATCGCCTCGGCCTCGAAGGCGTCTGCGAAGAGCACCAGCGCGTTCTTCACGCCCGCCAGGCTGGCCGCGTTCACCAGGGTGGCCCAGCGGTGCACGCCGAAGCCGCGCTCGGAGAAATAGAGGGGCAGCTTCTCGGTCTCGGGTTCCTGCGCCCCGATCAGCCCCACGCTGCTCTGGCTGACGCCCCAGCCCATCTAAGCGAACCCCGCGACGAGCCGCGCCACCAGCGAGTTGCCTCGAACGCGCGGATCCTTGCCGCGGATGAGCGTGGCCAGCTGCCTGGCGGAGACGA
>VFKJ01000549.1 GCA_009885595.1 Myxococcales bacterium
GCCGAGGGGCGAGGGACCCAGCCTGGTCACCCCCGGCCAGAACCCGCCCCCCACCAGCAGCTGAAGCTTCACCGACGCGAACGCGCCGCGGAACACCGTGCGCAGCACGTGGGCCTTCGCCACGCCGATGAGGCCCACCGGTCGCTGCTCGCGCACGCAGGACAGGACGTTCTTCGCGCCCATGCCCGGGTCGATGAGCACCGGCACCACGCCCGCCTGGAAGCAGGCGTTCACCAACACCACGAACTCGATGCCGGTGGCGACGAAGAGGGCGGCGCGATCTCCGGGCTTCAGGCCCGCGGCCCGAATGGCGGCGGCGGTGTGGTCGAGCTCGTCACGCAGTTGCTGAAAGGTGAGGCTGCGGCCGGTCTTCTTGTCGATCAGCGCCGGGGTGTGGGGTTGCGTGTCCGCGAAGGCGCGCGGCAGTTCGCAGACGTTTCGCCCCTCACCCCGATCCTCTCCCCCGCGGGGGAGAGGGAGCGACGGGCTCACAAGAACTTCTCCACGAGGGGAATGACCCGCTCGGGGGCGTCTTCCATCACGTAGTGCCCGACGTCGGTCCACGCGTGCACGTCAGCCCTGGGGAAGTGCTTCTGCCAGGTCGCGCGGAACTTCGGGGTGAAGCAGAAGTCGGCGTCGCCCCAGAGCAACAACATCGGCCTTTCCGAAAGCAGACAGAGCTTCTCTTCCACCTTCGAGAGCCGCTCCCACGAGGGGTGGCTCGCCTTCATCGGAATGTCTTCGACGAAGCGCAGGGTGGCGAGCCGGTCGTGCGCGTTGCCGTAGGGCGCGAGCAGCCCCGCGCGCGCCTGCGCTGAGAGCTTCTTCTCCACCGCGCGAATGGTGGCCGCCACCGCGAAGCCGTTGAAGCCCAGCACCGCCAGCTTGCCGAACACCGGAATGCGGCAGCTCGCGATGGAGAGCGGGAGGTCCTGGCTGCGGAAGGCGGCGGTGTTGGTGATGACGAGCTTCTCGACGTCGGCAGGCCGCTCGGTGGCGACGCCCATGCCGATCGCCCCGCCCCAGTCGTGCACCACCAGCGAGAAGCGCTGCACCTTCAGGTGCGCGAGCAGCCGCTGCACGTTGTCGATGTGATCGGCGAGCCGGTACGTCCAGCCCTGCGGGCGATCCGACAGCCCGCACCCGAGGTGATCGGGCACGATGCAGCGATAGCGGCCGCTGAGCGCAGTCACCAGCCTGCGCCAGTAGAAGCTCCAGGTGGGGTTGCCGTGCAGCATCACCAGCACCGGCGCGTCGCGCGGACCTTCGTCGAGGTAGTGCAGCCAGAGCGGCTTGCCTTCGCCGCCGACGTCCAGCCAGTGCGAGGCGAACGGATACTCCGAAGCCCAGGAAGCCGACCGCGGCTCCACCGGTGCGCGCGGGCCCTCGGGGCGATTCACCGGGGTCACTGGTCGCTCCGCTCCGGGGACCTGCGTCATCACCACACCACCTCCATCATCGAGCACGAGAGGCCCGACCCGATGCCCATCAGCGCGCAGCGGTCGCCCTCCTTGACGCGGCCGGCTTCGACGGCGAGCCCGAGCGTCATGGGCACCGCGGCGGGGCCGATGTTGCCGTGCTCCGGGTAGGTGAGGAACGCCTTCTCGAGATCGAGCTCGAGGCGCTGGCACAAGGTGGCGACGTGAATCGCGCCGACCTGGTGGCAGATGAGGTGCGCGAGGTTGTCGTGCGTCCACCCCAGGCGCTCGCGGGCGCGGGCGAAGGTGCGGTACGCCAGCTCGACGCCGCTGTTGAGCAGGCGGGGCGCGTCGGTCTTCATCCACTCCGCGGTGCCCAGGCACACGGTGGAGGACGCGCTGTCTCCCAGGGTGACGCCCCCGCGCACCGCGTGGGTGGTGGTGGCGAGGTCTTTGTGCACCAGCAGCATCGCCACCGCGCCCGAGCCCAGCGTGAGCGTCGGCAGCGCCTCGCGGTAGTCCTGCAGGGTGGTGGTGGGCTGGTTGAGCCGCTGCACCGTGCGCTGCACCACGTGACGGCTGCTCTCGGCGACCACCACCAGCGCCACGTCGACCCGGCGCTGTTCGATCCACATGGCCGCGAGGTCCATGCCGTTCATGAAGCCTAAGCACGCGTTGCCGAGGTCGAACGCTTCGCACTCGGTGGAGAGCCCCAGCTGCCCCCGCACCAACGCGGCCACCGACGGCTCGAGGTAGTCCTTGCAGACGGAGGTCGAGATGACGAGCCCGGTGCGGGCGAGCAGGTCGGGGTTGCCGGCCAGCGCGTAGGCCTTGCGGGCGGCGGTGCTGGCGGCGTCGGCGATGGTGGTGCCCTCGGGCCAGAAGCGGCGCGCGGTGATGCCCACCAGCGACTCGAAGCAGCCCGCCGGAATGCCCAGCCGCTTGTAGGTCGGCGAGAGCTCGTCTTCGATCACCTTGGACGCGACGCGGTGCGGTGGCACCTCGAGGGCGAGGCTCTCGATGAACACGTTGCGGTAGGGGGCGGGGGAAGACACTGGGGACGCCCTCCGTGTCGCAGCCAGCCCCCAAGGTCAATCGCTTTGGGTACGATTTCCCCATGCCTGTCCTGAGCGGAGTCGAAGGGCGCACTTCAGCCCTGCTGCTGGCCCTGGCTTCCTCCATTGCGTGGGCTGATGGGCCCAGCTGTTCGGTCGGCGCCGGTGGTCAGCGGTCCTCGCGCGTGTGCCACAGCCGCAGCACCGTGATTTCCGAAGCCTTCAGCTCATAGCGGAGCTCGTAGTCGCCCACGAAAATGCGTCGCACTTCGCGGCGCGAGTAGCGACGCAGCCGCTCCCCCACGCGAGGGAGTTCGGAGAGGCGCTCAGCCCCTTTGATCAGCACCTCGACGATCGCCAGCGCTCGCTCCGAGTTGACCGGCTCCATGAACGCGTAGACCCGCTCGAGATCCTGGCGGGCCTTCCGAGTCCAACGCAGGCTCATCGGCTCTTTCGACGCGGCTTCGCGAGGTTCGCCGCCCAACGGGCGACCTCCTCATGCGAGTCGGTCTGCCCAGCGTCCACTTCGGCGAGGGCCTCCAAGGTCATCTGGTGGCGAGTGCGCTCCA
>VFKJ01000579.1 GCA_009885595.1 Myxococcales bacterium
GTAGCTTCCGGCCCTCCAAATCCCACGAGGGGGAAGCACATCATGGCGACGTCGAAGTCCAAGAAGCCTGTTGCCGCGGCGAAGAAGCCCGCGCCCGCGAAGAAGCCCGCTGCCGTGAAGAAGCAGCCTGACTCCATCGCCGTGAAGACGCTCGGCTCGCTGCCCGCGCTCACCGGCAAGCTGCGCGCCGCCTTCCGGGCCGCCTTCACCGACGAGCAGTGCGACGCCTGGGGCGAGAAGACCAAGGCCGAGAACGTGATCACCGAGGCGGAGAAGTTCGTCGCCACCATGAACCGCGCCCTCACCGATCACAGCGACGTCACCTACTCCCGCCGCCGCCTCACCTTCCTGTGCGAGCTGCTGGTGCTGCTGGAGGACGAGGTGGCCTACACCAAGGACTCCTCCGGCAGCGGGCTGCGCAGCACCCGCAGCGCGGCCCTGTCGGTGGCGAACAACGCGCGGCGCGATCTCTCTCGCCGGCTGCGCGCGCTCGCCGGCGGTCAGCAGATCATCCTCCAGGAGATCGCCAACGTGGCGCCGGGCAATGAGGCCTCGCCCACCGACGTGCAGGACTCCCTGACCGCCACCATCGACCTGGGCATGAAGCTGCGCCGCAACGAGCTGATGGAGGCCCTGGCGGACGACGTCGGCCTCACCGAAGCCAGGCTCAACAGCGCCTACGCCTCGCTCGAGGCCCTGGCGGGCGCGAGCTCGGTGTCCCTCAACCCGGCCGCCTACGAGGGCGACGCGCCTTCGGTGAACCGCATCGAGGGCCGCGTGCTGCGCGAGATGCGCCTCGCTCAGCGGCTGTTCGACGAGTCGCGTGAGGCCGGCGTGAAGGTGCCCGCGCTGGTGGCGGGCCCCAGCCTCAAGGGGGTCTTCGGCAAGGAAGACGCCGTCGAAGCGCCCGCGCCCACGCCTCCCCCCGCGAAGTGAGGCCCCCGCCCATGAAGAAGCTCGCTGCGTTGATGATCGTGCTCTCGGGGACGCTGGCGCTCGCCGGTCCCGGAGACTGGAAGCGCGTGGGCAAGCCCGGCGTCTGGGCCGCCACCCTCGGCGGCGCCGCGCTCGACGGAAAGCTCTACACCATCGAGTCCACCGGGGCGCTCTACGTCACCAACCCGGCGACGGGCGACTGGAAGCTGGTGGGTAAGCCCGAGTTCATCAACACCCGCTGGCTCATCGGCGCGGCTGGCGCGCTCTATTCCATCGAGGCCAGCGGCAGCTTCTTCCGCATCAACCCCACCAACGGCAGCTGGGCGCAGGTGGGAGAAGCGGGCGCCTGGGCCGGCACCACGGCGATCACCGAGCTCGACGGGAAGATCTACACCGTGCAGCAGGGCGGGCTCTTCGCCACCGATCCCGCGACGGGCAAGTGGACGCAGCTCGGCAAGCCCGAGTTCGCGCGCACCGCCGTCCTCTTCGGCCTGGGTGGAATGCTCTACAGCATCGAGAAGGACGGCAGCCTGTTCGCCATCAACCCGGCCACCGGCAAGTGGAAGCAGCGCGGCAAGCGCGGGGAGTGGGGGCCGACCATCGCGATGACCGCGCTCAACGGGAAGCTCTACAGCGTCGAGACCAGCGGCAAGCTCTACGTCACCGAGCCCTCCACCGGCGCGTGGAAGCCGCTGGGCAAGCCGGAGTTCGGGGCGACGCGCCGGATGTACGGCGTGGGGCAGCAGCTCTACACCCTCGAAGCGGACGGCAGCCTGTACGTCGTCAGTGTGGACTGAACAGCTCTTCCCGGGCCGAACCCTCTCCCTCAGCCAATCAACGGGCTGGGCGTTCCCGGGCTCACCAGCCACAGCTGATGCGAGGCGCGCGTCACCGCCACGTGCAACCGGCGCCGGCCATCGTCGGTGCCCGGCCAGTTGAGCGCGTTCGCGTCGGCGACCACCACGTAGTCCCACTCGAGGCCCTTGACCGAATCGACGTCGGTGACGTCGAGCCCCGGCGTGAAGGGGAACTCGCCGCGCTCGACCAGGCGGGTGTTCGAGAGGTGCGAGACCAGCGGGAAGAACCGCCGCGCGGTCTGCGCATCTGAGGTGATCACCGCCACCGAGGCGTGCGGCTCGGCTTCCAGCAGTTCCTTGAGCGCGCCCGCGAGGAAGAGGTGTGCGGGGGCCTCGCCGGGGAAATGGAACTTCCCCACCGGTACGCCCTCGCGTGAGGCCTTCGCCGGAGTCGCGGGCGCCAGCGGTCCCAGCACCTGCCTCGCCAGCTCGGCGATCGGCCGCGGACAGCGGTAGCTGGTGGTCAACCGCACCGTGGCGGCGTCCTTCGCGCCGGCGATCTCCAGGCTGCGCGGCCAGCCCGCGAACGAGCTGTGGGTCTGCTGCGCTTCGTCTCCCGCCAGCGTGAGGCCCTTGAACTCGCGGGTGGTGGCCCGCAGCGTCTCGAAGTCGAACAGGGAGAAGTCTTCCGCTTCGTCGAGCACGAGGTGGGAGGCCTGCGGCAGGTTGAGCTGCGAGCGCCACGACAACATCGAGAGCAGCAGGGGCAGATCTTCCACGTCGATGGAGCCCGCCAGCTCGTCGGGCGTGCCCTCGTCGAGGCCGCGGCCGTCGATGGTGGTGCGCATCGAGACGTCGGTGATGTCGCGCGCGTCGAACTTCGTCTGCAGCTGGTTCGAGGTGTGCTCGATGGTGTCGGCGATGGCGGTGGTGGGCAGGGTGCCCTTCGCCGCGCTCACCACGCCCGCGAGGAAGACGGAGTCGGAGAGGAAGAGCGCCAGCTGCCGCCACAAGGGCCGCAGCTCGGTCTTCACCGGCTTCTCGTTGGCGAGCACGTTCCGCAGCGCGTCGTAGAGCGCGGGGTGCCGCTTGAGGGAAGTGACCAGCGCGGGCGGCTCGAGGTTGACGCGGGGCAGGGGGCCGAAGGCGCGCCGGGCCATGCGCAGGAGGAAGTCGTCGAGGGTGTGCACCACCTCGGGGCCGACGTCGTCATCGGCCTCCGGCGCGGGGAGGAGCGGGGCGAGCAGGCGCTGCGCCAGGCGGGCCAGGCCCTGCTCCGGCACCACCACCCGGGCGCGCACCAGGGGAATGGTGTCGGGCGCGCCCACGGTGAGCCGCGCGAGGCGGTGGAGGGCGACGGTGGTCTTGCCGCTGCCCGCGCTGCCGAGCACGAGCAACGGCTCGTCGGGCGGGGCGGCGATGGCGGTGTACTGCTCGGCGTCGAGCAGCGCGGTGACGTCGACGCGGGTGCCCTTGGCCTGGGTGCCCACGGAGACGCCCAGCTGTCCTTCGCGCGCCGAGGTGCCTGCGCCGCCGGTGGCCAGTGAGCTGGCGCCCCGGGAGCGCCAGGTGCCGTCGACGTCGCGGAAGAGCGAGAAGTCATCGCCCAGCAGCTGCATCAGCTTGCCCTGGTGAATCACCACCACGCGGCGCAGGGTGACGAGGCCGGCGGCGAGGCGGCCGGGGAGCTGCTCCTCGAAGTGATCGCCTTCGCGGTAGCGGTAGAAGAGCTGCGCCACCGGGGCGACGCGCCAGTCCACCACCCGCATGTTCTGCCGGGTGTCGATGAAGGTGCCGTGGCCCAGCAGGTAATCGCGCGACTCGCCCGCTTCCTCGAGGCGCAGGTGCGCGAGGTAGGGCGAGCGGGGATCGGGCAGCACCGGCTGGGTGCGCGCGGAGAGCTGCTGCCGGACGGCGAGCTCGTGGAGCAAGACGCCCACGTCATCTTCGTCTTCCGACGCTGCCTCTTCCCGGAGCGAGCGCAGCTCGTCGTTCGAGACCGACACCCGCGCCACCGGCGTGGCCGCGCGCGCGGCGGTGAGCGCCTCCTGCACCTTGGTGAGGAAGGCTTCCTCTTCGGCGAGAGCCGCGGCTTCCCTTTCGCTGAGCGTTCCCATCGGGGCAGCCAAGTATCACGTCTCCGACGGGGCGTTCCCTCTCCCTGCGCAGCGGGGAGAGGGTCAGGGTGAGGGGCCGATCCGAGCACCGCGCGAGACCGTCAGGACAGGGGCGTGAGCTGACTTCTTCCGGTGTTA
>VFKJ01001177.1 GCA_009885595.1 Myxococcales bacterium
GGGCGTGGAGTTCTACGATCGCCTGTCCTTCATGAAGGCCGCGCTGGTGTCGGCAGAGCTGATCACCACCGTTTCCCCGAGCTACGCCAGGGAGATCCAGACGCCCCAGTTCGGCGTCGGCCTCGAGGGGCTGCTCCGGCAGCGCGCGGACGTGCTGCACGGCCTCCTCAACGGCGTCGACGTCGCGGAGTGGAACCCCGCCACCGACGTGTTCTTGCCCAAGCAGTACACCGTCAAGGAGCTCGCGGGCCGCGCGCTCTGCAAGAAGGAGCTGATCGCCTCCTGCCGCATCGACGCGCCCATGGCGGGCATGCCGCTGTTCGGGATGATCGGCCGGATGGCGGAGCAGAAGGGCGCAGACCTCCTCCAGGCCGCGTTGCCCAAGCTGCTCGAGCAGGGCGCCTCGGCGATCGTCCTGGGCGCAGGTGACGAGCGCGTGCAGCAGGCCTGGCGCGCGCTCGCGGCGAAGTACCCGAGGCGGCTGTGCGTGCGGGTGGGCTTCGACAACTCGCTGGCGCACCGCATCGAAGGCGGCAGCGACTTCTTCCTGATGCCGTCCCGCTTCGAGCCGTGCGGCCTCAGCCAGATGTACTCGCTGCTCTACGGGGCGGTGCCGGTGGTGCACGGGGTGGGGGGTCTTCTCGACACCGTCATCGACCTCAAAGAGCCCGAGGGCAACGGCATCGTCTTTCGCAAGCCCACGCCCGAGGCGCTCTTCGAGGCCCTGGTGCGCGCGGTCGAGCTCTATCGGGATCCGCCCCGGCTGGCCGCGGTGCAGGCGCGAGGCATGAAGTCCAACTTCACCTGGACCGCGGCGGCGGAAGAATACGAGCGCCTCTTCACGGCCTGACCGTTTTTAGGGCGCGCCCAGCGACCCATCGGCTACGTTCGATTTCGACGTGGCGCAGGAAACGGAACTTGGCGGCTATCAACTCGTGGGTCGTCTCGCCGTCGGCGGGATGGCTGAGGTTTACCAGGCCAAGGCACGCTCCACGACGCAGAAGAGCCCCGGCGAGCCTGACGACATCGTCATCAAGCGCCTGCTCCCGAGCTACCGCAACGACGCCGCCTGGGTGAAGCAGTTCGTCGACGAGGCGAAGCTCACCGTGCGCCTGCGTCACCCGAACATCGTGCGCACCTTCCGCTGCTTCAAGGCGGGCATGGACTACCTGATGGTCCAGGAGCTCGTCTCGGGCCGCACGCTCCAATACATGCAGGACGCGTTTCGCCAGGCCGGCGCCGCGATGCCCGGCTCGGCCGCGACGTACATCACCATCTGCCTGCTCAAGGCGCTCGACTACATCCACCGCGCGAAGGTGGGAGACAACGGCGCCACCATCGTCCACCGCGACGTGAACCCGGCGAACATCCTCCTCTCCGTGGCCGGGGACGTGAAGCTGACCGACTTCGGCGTGGCCGAGGTCGAGGGCGTGATGCGCGGTGACAGCGGCGCGCTGCGCGGCACCATCGGCTACATGTCGCCGGAAGCGGTGCTGGGCCAGGCGGTCGATCACCGCGCCGATCTCTTCGCGGCCGGGGTCATCTTCTGGGAGTTGCTCAGCGGGCAGCGCCTGTTCAACGGCAACTCCGAGATGGAGATGATGCACAAGGTGCGCGACTGCCGCGTGCCGCCGGTCGGCAAGTTCAACCCCGAAGCGCCGGAGATGGCGGCGCAGATCGCCCGCAAGGCCGTGCAGCCCGATCGCGCGCAGCGCTTTCAGACGGCCGGCGACTTCGTGCGGGTGCTCGAGATCCTCGCGCGCCGCAACGGCTGGCCGGTGAGCGTCGACGCGCTCAAGCCGCTGCTGGGAGGCTGAGCCTTGCGCTGGTTCCTGCTCGCGCTGCTCTTTCTCGGCTGTGCGTCGCGGCCCGGCGTCCCGCATCCCTCCGGGGTGGTGGTCACCGGGCTGGAGCTCGACTTTCCCGAGCGCGATCGCGGTGAGCTCGCCTTCTCCCTGCGCTTGCCGGAAGGCACGCCGCCCGCCACCGAGATCGCGTGGGAGCTCTTCCTCAATGGCTCTCGCTTCGCCGCCGGCATCGAGGGTGCGTTGGAGGTGCGTGACGGGCTGTTCACCGTGAAGTCGGAGCTGGCTTCCAGGCACCTCGCCTGGCGCGAGGGCGAGGGCTGGCTCGACGTGGTGCTCCAGGGCGAGGTGGATCTGGGTGAGGGGCGCGAGCGCCTCGCCTTTCGCGATCGGCGCGAGTTGATGGTGCACGGCCGCCCCCAGCTGAACGTTCCCCGCGATTAGAGAGACCAGCACCCCATGAAGCTCTACTTCGTCCCCCGCACCCGCTCGACCCGCCCCCGCTGGATGCTGGAGGAGCTCGGCGTGCCGCACGAGCTCGTCCGCCTCGATCCCAGCAAGGGAGACACCCGCAGCGACGAGCACACCAACCGCCACCCGCTGCAGCACGTGCCGGTGCTGGAGACGCGTGACGGCTCGGTGTTCGAGTCGGCGGCGATCGTGCTGCACCTGGCCGATCTCCACCCGGAGAAGAAGCTGCTGGGACCGGTGGGCAGCCACGCGCGCGCGCTCGCCTACCAGTGGCTGTTCTTCGCCATGACCGAGCTCGAGCCGCCGTGCATCGAGTTCACGCTGCTCAAGAAGGCGGGGCAGCTCGACACCCCCGAGGCCCACGCGGTGCGGGAGAAGTTCAGCCTCGCCATCCGCCCGCTGGAGCGCCGCTTCTCCTCGGGCGACTACCTCATCGGTGACGAGTTCTCCGCGGCCGACGTGGTGGTGGGCGCGGTGCTGTCGTGGGCGAACTCGCTGGGCCTGGTGGCCGACGCGCCCAACGTCTCGGTGTACCTCGAGCGCATCAAGGCGCGGCCGGCGTTCAAGCGCGCCTTCGGGGACTAGACCTTCACGGCCTCGAGCCGCTCGTAGCTGGGGCGGCGCGCGGGCAGCACCTTGGGCTTGAGCACGCGCACGCGCTCCACCTTGGGGCCTTCCTTCGAGTGCACGATGAACGTCCACCCGTTCTCCTGCGTGCGATCGCCGACCTCCGGGATGGCGCCGGCGCGGTGGCTGAGGAACCCCGCCAGCGTCTCGAAGTCGCCTTCGGGGAACTTGAAGTCGAACGCGCGGGCGAACTCTTCGACCGGCAGCATGGCGTCGACCAGGAACGAGTCGTCGGCCTGCTTCTCGAACGCCCGCACCTCTTCGTCGAACTCGTCGCGGATGTCGCCGACGATCTCCCGGAGAATGTCCTCGAGCGTGACGATGCCCGAGAAGCCGCCGTACTCGTCGACCACCACCGCCATGTGAATGCGCTGCCGCTGCATGTCGCGCAGCAGATCGCCGATGGGCTTCACCCACGGCACGTACACCGCGGGCCGCAGCAGATCGGACATCACGATCAGCTCGGGGTTCTGCAGCATCGGCACCAGGTCGCGCACGTGCAGGATGCCGATGATGTGATCGACGTCGTCCTTGTAGACGGGAATGCGCGAGTGGTTCTCCTCGGCGATCAGCTGGAGGATCTCCTCCATGGGCGCGTTGGACGACAGGCCCACCACCTCGGTGCGCGGCACCATCACGTCACGGCAGCTCTTCTCGTTGAGCTCGAAGATCGAGCGGATCAGCTGCGGCGCGCCGCGGTCGACCTCGTGGTTCTGCGCCTGGCGAATGAGCTGCTTCTCCAGCTCTTCCAACGGGGGAGGCGGCGGCTGGAAGGACACCTTGGTCTTGAACGGCTTGAGCGCGAGGTTGAGCGGCCACACCAGCAGCTTCACCATCGGCCACAGCAGGGTGGTGGAAATGATGCCCAGCCGGGAGAGGCTGAGCGCCCACGACTCGGGCCGCTGCAGCGCCGCCGAGCGGAAGGTGATGTCCACCAGGGTCGCCACCAACGCCACCACCAACGCGGAGATGAGCGGGGTCAGCCACACCATCCACGACGAGGCGACGACCTCGAGCAACGAGACGTCGAGCACCCGGGGGATGACGAAGATGCCAGTTCCGACAGCGGTGAAACCCGAGAGCACCATGCCCAGTCGAATGGAAGCGGCGGTCGCTTCGGGGTCGGTCTTCAGCTTGAGCAGCCGCTTGGCGCGCGCCAGCCCCGCGACGGCGAGCTCCTTGGCCCGCTCGTCGGACAACGTCTGCAGCGCTGCCTCCATCGCGGCGAGCAGCCCACGGACGACCAGCAGCAGTACGAGAATGGCCCACATGCCCCAGGTCGGCATCGCGACCCCTTTCTATCGCACCGCACCCCTGCACGCCGGTTTGCGCCAGAAACGCCCAGTGTTTCGGGTAGTTGGAATTCATGCGATGGTGGCGGCGGTGCGCCGCGTCCTCCTCCTCTGCAGCCTGTTCTCGCTGCCCGCCCTCGCCTGGCCGGTCGACTGGATCCACGACGTCGAGGTGAACAAGGAGAAGTTCATCAAGCTGCCGCGGGTCGATTGGTTCGAGGTCGACGATCCCAAGGTGGTGTCGGTCGAGTGGGTCGCGGAATCGAACGAGCTGCTGCTCATCGGCCTCAAGCCGGGGCGGGCGACCGTGCTGCTGGGCGCCGACGGCAAGGTGGCCGCCTGGCGGGTGCGGGTGGGCACGCCTCCCGCGCTCGACGACGCCGTCTTCACCGCCGCGAAGAAGGCCTGCCCCGATCTCAAGGTGACCCCGCTGGACGAGGTGAAGCTGACCGTCACGGCGGGTGACGAGGGCTGCCGGAAGGCGCTGCTGGCCCTCTTTCAGACCGACGCCTTCGAGGCGCGCCACCTCGATCTCACCTTCGACGGGAAGGTGCTGCAGACCCAGCTGCGCTCAGTGCAGGACGGGCTGCAGCTGACGACGAAGGGCAGGGTGAAGGCGCGCTACGTGGGGGCGGGGCTGGTGCTCGACGGGCCGGTCACCATCGCCGAACACCGCAAGCTGCTGTGGGAGACGCTGCGACGGACGCTGGGCCGCTTCGCCCTCGATGACCAGACGGAGAAGCCGGAGCCGGACGCGGGTTTGTAGGGGTCCCTCGACTCCGCTCGGGATGACCGGGGGGCTCCGCTCGCCCTGAGCGAAGTCGAAGGGCCACTTCCCGTACGCTCAAAGCGCCTCGTCGTTGACCCAGCCCTCGTTGCCCTGCTGGTCGCGCACCTTGGTGTAGCCGTTCTTCTTTTCCATCAGCTTGAGCTTCTCGCCGGCGCCCAGCTGCGCGCCCCCTGAGCCTCGGCCCATGGTGGCCGCCGCCGGAGCGCTGGGCGCGGGCGCGGCCTGCAGCTGCACTTCCTTGCGCGTGCCGGCCGCGTAGAGCGAGTCGATGCGGGGCGCGTCGGCCTTCTTCGCCTCGGTCACGTTCGAGGAGAACTGCGTGAAGCCCTGGCCCGCGGCCGCCACGGTCGCCGACGGCTTCTGGCCGGGCTGGGTGAAGAAGTGGCCGGTGACGTGAATGACCTGCCCGTCTTCGTAGCGGAAGCGCGCCGCCACCAGCCCGCTGCCGAAGGCCTTCGCCAGCTCGGCCGACTCCATCAGCACCGTGACCTTCTTCGGGTCGAGGACCTTGAAGGTGTAGCCGCCGCCGGCGGTCTGCCACATCTCCTTGGCGTTGCCGCCCAGCGAGTTGAGCAGCCCGCGATCCTGATCGCTGCCGCGCACCTGCACGGGGAACACCCGCTCGCTGGTGGTGCCTGCGTAAGCGATGGTGCCGGGGAAGAGCGGCTCGATCAGCGTCTTGACCACGTGATCGGTGGTGTAGAGGAAGCCGCCCGCCGCCACGAAGCGGCGCACCCGCTCGCGCGCTTCCGCCGACATGTCGCCGGTGCAGTTCACCATCAGCACCTGCTTGCCGTTGAGCGCGAGCTGGGGCAGCTCCACCGGGTCGACGGCGATGAAGTTCACCTTCGCCTGGGCGAGCACCTGCTCCATGTGATCGGCGCCGCCTCGCACCACCACCACCGAGGCATGGGACACATCTGTCACGGCGAGCACGAGGGCGGAAACGAACGGGATCAGGAGCATGACCCCTGAAACGTGCGAGCCCTGGAATCGATCTTGGGGCTACCGTGTGCGCCGATGGGTCACATTCCTCTCATCGACGAGCTGGCCGCCATCGCCGCCCTGGGCGTGCTGGTGACGCTGGTGTTTTCCCGGCTGCGGCTGCCGGCCGTCGCCGGGCTGCTCTTCGCCGGCGCGCTCGCCGGGCCCGCGGGCTTCGGGCTGGTCACCTCGATCGACGCCATCGACGTGCTCGCCGAGGTGGGCGTGGTGTTCCTGCTCTTCACCATCGGCCTCGAGTTCTCGCTCACGCGCCTCCAGAGCATCTTCAAGCAGGTGGCCTTCAGCGGCCTCTTGCAGGTCAGCCTCACCACCTCGGCGGTCGCGCTGGCAGCGGTGGCGCTGGGCGAGCCGCCGGGGCGCTCGGTCTTCTTCGGGTTCGTGTTCGCGCTCTCGAGCACCGCCATCGTGCTGCGCGCGTTGACCGAGCGCCGTGAGCTCGACGCGCCGCACGGGCGCTTCATCGTCGGCACCCTCATCTTCCAGGATCTCTGCGTGGTGCCGATGGTGCTGATCGTCCCCCTGCTGGGCGACGGCGACAGCATGGGCGGCGCCGCGACGGGCATGCTGATCGCGCTGGCGAAGGCCGCCGCGGTGATCGTGCTCACCATCGTGGTGGCGCGGCAGGTGGTGCCCCGGGTGCTGGCGTGGGTCGACCGCGCGCGCAGCCGGGAGATCTTCCTGCTCGCGGTGCTCTCGTTGTGCCTGGGCACCGCCTGGCTCACCTCGCTGGCGGGCCTCTCGCTGGCCCTGGGTGCCTTCCTCGGCGGCATGGCGATCGCCGACACCGACTTCGGTCACCGCGCGATGGGCGACGTGATGCCGCTGCGCGACACCTTCATGTCCATCTTCTTCCTCTCGCTGGGCATGCTCTTCGACCTGCGGGTGGTGATGGAGCAGCCGCTGCTGGTGCTGGGCCTCACCGCCGCCTTCGTCGTCGGCAAGGGCGTGCTGGCGACGTTCACGGCCCTGGTGATGCGCTTCCCCGCGCGGGTGGCGTGGCTGGCGGGCGTGGGGTTGGCGCAGTTCAGCGAGTTCGGCTTCGTGCTCGCCCAGCTCGGTCAGCAGACCGGCGTGGTGGACGCCAAGGGCCTCTCGCCGGTGCTCTCCGCGGGGATCGTCTCGATGTTCTTGACGCCGCTGCTGGTGCGCGCGGCGCCGCACGTGCGCGCCGGAGAGAAGCTGCTGGCCCCCCTGGGAAAGCTGCTGGGGGCGCGCAGCATCGACGAGGTCGCCCTCAACGTGGGCGAGAAGCCCGCGGGCCACGTGGTGCTGGTGGGCTTCGGGTTGTCGGGGCAGCTGATCGCGCGCTCGCTGCAGGCGTGCGGGGTGAAGTACGTGGCGCTCGAGCTCAACGCCGAGACCGTGCGCACCTCGCGCGAGAAGGGCGCCACCGTCTGGTACGGCGACGCCACCTCGGAAGAAGCGCTCGCGCACGCCAACCTGGTGAAGGCGAAGGCGCTGGTGCTGGTGATGAACGATCCGGCGGCGGTGCAGCGCGTGGTGGCCACGGCGACCCGGGTGGCGCCGCACGTGCCGGTGCTGCTGCGCGCGCGCTACCTGGCCGAGAAGCCCGGGCTGCTGCAGCTGGGCGCCCACGACGTGGTGGCCGAAGAGGTCGAGGGCGGGCTCGAGATGCTCTCGCGGGTGCTGCGCTGGCTGGAGACGCCCCGCAACGTGATCGACAAGCAGCTGCGCGAGGCGCGCGAGGCCACCCAGACCTCGGAGCGCAAGGTGACGGTGCCGCGCAAGACGCTGGGCGAGATGCGCGCGCTCGCCGATCTCAAGCTCGAGAACGTGCTGATCGAAGCGGGCGCGCCGGGCGCCGGCAAGTCGGCGGTGCAGCTCGAGCTGCGCAGCCAGACGGGCGCGCTGGTGATCGCGGTGCAGCGCGGCGCGGCCTTGCTGGAACAACCCGACCCCCACGCGCCCTGGGAAGTGGGCGACGTGGTCTTCCTCGCCGGCACCAGCGAGGCCATCCGCAAGGCGACGGAGATGCTGGTCAAGTCAGCCGTGGCGCTGGGCGACCGCGATCAACGAGACGCCGAAGGGAAGTGACGCGCGGCCCACCGCCAGCCGCTCACCGCCGAACAGGGTGGTGAGCACGCGGTTGAGCGGCCCCGGCGTCTCGTCGAGATCCGAGTCGGCCGACGTCGCGAAGCGCGAGGGCATCAGGCGCTCCAGCAGCCGCGCGCCGGCGACCGCGGGGAAGAGCAGGGTGTTGTAGTAGCTCACGAAGCTGACGCGCAGGCCGGCGCTCGAGAGCTGGGAGACGAGCTCCAGGCGCGAGTAGCGGCGGCGGTGCTGGTTGACGTCGTCGTGGTGACTCCAGAGGAACTGGAAGGCGGGCACCGTCACCACCACCTGGCCGTCGAAGGGCAGCCGCGAGCGCATCGCGCGCAGGCTCTCAATGGGCTCGTCGAGGTGCTCGATCACGTCGAACGCCGTCACCACGTCCCAGACGCCCTCGGGCAAGGCGTGGGGCAGGTTGCAGGACTCGATGCGGCGGCCCGGGAACTTGCGGCGCGCGCGCTCGAGCGCGTCGGGGCTCGCCTCGGCGCCGTCGACCTCGCCGAACTCGCTCAAGAGGGGGAACATGCCGCCGGTGCCGCAGCCGACGTCGAGCAGGCGGCGCTTCGCGCGCGGGAGCAGGTGGCGCTGCAACACCTCGCGGATCACCCGGCGCCGGCCCTCGAACCACCAGTGCCGGTCCTCGAGACGATCGTGCGCGTCGTAGAGCTCAGGGTTCATGGAGTGCTCCGCCCCTCGTGACGTGTGTTCATGACGCGCCCTCGGTGAGCGACCACTTCCCCACCCGGGTGGGGACCTGGGTGAGCGCCTCGACGGCGGCGGTGAAGCGCGCGCGCGGCCAGGGGTTCGCACCGAAGCGGGCGAGGTGGGCCGTCTCCTGCTGGCAGTCGACCAGCGCCACCCCCCAGCCCCGCATCCACTCCACCAGGGTGGCGAAGGCGACCTTCGAGGCATCGTCGGCGAGCGCGAACATCGACTCGCCATAGAAGACGTGGCCCAGCGACACCCCGTAGAGCCCGCCCACCAGCTGCCCGTCGAGCCAGGCCTCGGCCGTGTGCGCGTAGCCCAGGGTGTACAGCTTCAGGTAGGCCTTGCGCATGTCGCGGGTGATCCAGGTGCCGCGTTGGCCGGGCCTTCGGGTGCGCGCGCAGCCGTCGATCACGCCCTCGAAGTCGGTGTCGAGGCGAACCTCGTAGACGCCGCGGTTCATCATCTTCCGCAGGCTCCTGGGCACGTGCAGCGTCGCGGGCTCGAGCACGAAGCGCGGGTCGGGGCAGTGCCACAGAATCGGCAGGCCCTCGCTGTACCAGGGGAAGATGCCGCGCCGGTACGCCTGCACCAGGCGCTCGGGCGTGAGATCGCCGCCGACGGCGATGATGCCGTCTTCGTCAGTCTCATCGATCGCCGGAAAGCGCGTCGGATCGGGCCCCAGGAAGTGCATCGGCCCTCGGGGACGTTACTTCGAAGCCTTGAGCTTGATCTCTCCCTTGCTCTCCAGATCCTCCGAGTGGAGCTGGGTCCGCAATGACGACTTGAGCACGTAGGGAATGAGGAGGCCCTTGACGATCTTGGCGGCGTCCTTGCCGTGGGTCTCCTCGTTGAGGGTGGCGGTGATGTCGAACACGCCGGTGGAAGCCTGGGAGACCCGGTCGCCCGCGCCCAGGGTGCCCTTGGCGACTTCTTTACCCGAGAGCGTCACCGCGTAGTCGAGCCCGGTCAGGCTGATCTGGAAGTTGTTCGGGTTCACCACCCCCACGTGGAAGACGGCCTGCACTTCGTTCTCGCTGAAGCGCCCGGCCTCGAACTCGATCAGCTTCAAGTGCGGCAGGCGCGGCGTCTTCACTTCCTTCGACTTGGCGAAGGGCAGCTCCACCGTGCGGGTGCCGGCCGGCTGGTCGCCGACCGCGGCCACCGGCACCGAGATGAACAGGGTGCCGCGCATCGCCAGCAGCAGCGACCCGCCGCGGGTGTCCATCGCCTTGAGCTCTTCGTCGTCCTTCACGTAGGTGAGGCTCTCCGCGAGCGCGAACTGCACCGTCTGGCCCGCCGTCGCCGAGAGGCCCAGCTGGTGCTCGCCCGAGCGCTTGACCGTGCCATCGACCACGAATTCCCAGGCGGCCTTCTCGACCGTGACCGCCTCGCTGCCCGCGGCCACCGTGCCGGTGTACTTGATGTCCACCTGGGTGAGGTTCTGCGTCACCACCACGAACTCTTCCTGCGGGACCGAGGGCGGGGTGACGTCGGCCACCACTTCAGGGGCGGTCTTGCAGGCGGCGAAAACGAGAACAGAGGTCAACAGCGCGCGGTTCATCATCAAGGCACTCCCAGGCTGCAGCTCTCCGCGCCTGCGTCGGCCGTTCCGAGGTCACGGATCCGCTGCAGGTGATGCGGTGTCGGCGAACCGCCGAGCAGGTTGAAGGGGCTGGCGATGATCACGAAGCCGGTGTTGGGCACGAACACGCGGCGCGAATCAGCGCCGTGATCCGGCGACTCGCCGAAGAGGATCTTGAAGGCGTTCTCGTAGGTGGCCAGCGGGGTCTTCTTCTCGCCGGCCGTCGGTACGTCGGTGGTGATGCGGTAGGTCGTCGCCGTGCTCGAGTTGTCACGCGAGAGGAACGCGGTGGTGGCGGTCTCGAAGTTCTCGCCCGCGAGGGTGCCCTGCGTCAGCCATTTCACCCCGGTGATCATGGTGTCCGTGCGGTACGTCACTGACTGGGTTCCCGCAATGCGGCGCATCAGGGTGAGGTCGCCGCCCTTGAAGACGAAGTAATCGGTCTGAACGATCTGCCCGCCCTGGCGGTACTCCACCGGGAGGGTCTGGATGCCGCCCTCGAGCTCGAACAGCTCGCGCACCCACACCCCCAACGACGGCGGCGTCTGCTTGGTCAGCGGGTCGGTCGAGTATTCGAAGCATCGGTTGATCACGACGCCGAAGTGCGCCTGCGCCGCGCAGTCGAGGCCGCAGCTGGTGTCTGGGCCGGCATCGACCGTCGGCTTGACGGGGCCACACGCGGTTCCGAGGGAAAGGGCGAGGAAACAGAGGATCGGGCGCATGTCCGCGCATGTAGCAGAACGCTGGTTTGTGTCGATTGGAGACGGGCGGTTGGGCAGAGTCTGGGGCCCGTGGTGAAAGTGCGCAGACGCCCCGATTTCACGCAGGCCGTGGGTGCCTTGATCTCACACGTGGCGCGCACGCACCCCGAGTTCGCCCACCTCGATTCCAGGCGCATCCTGGTGGTGGCGGGCGAGGCGCGGCGGGCGTCGCGCGGCACCGTCAAGCCGCTCACCTTCGCCGACAAGAAGCGCACCGACTCGCTGGGCCGCAAGAAGCCGCGGGTGAAGGTGCGCGGGCGGCAGATGCTCTACTGCATCACCCTGCGGCCCCTCTTCTTCCGCAAGTCGACCCCGCGGCAGCGGGTCGACACCGTGCTCCACGAGCTGTTCCACATCAGCAGACACTTCGACGGCAGCCTCGACCACCTGCGCCGCCACGAAGAGGCAGGCGAGGGGTTCGAGGCCGAGTTCCGCCCCATCGCGCGGCGCTGCTGGAAGCGCCTGCCCCCGGAGCTGGTGGCGCCCTTCGCTTATGACGGCGAGGTGAAGGTGTTGCAGTGGCTCGAGAAGCCCCAGAGCTGGTTACCCGGGGAGCGGGCCTCGCACCGCAGCCTCTATACCGAGCAGCACCTCTTCGAAGGGGTGATGCGCATGAAGACCGCCGCGCCGGTGAAGACCGTTCATTGAAGGTCGCCGCCGCTGCGGTAAGAGAGCGCATGGCTTCCGAACAGCACCCGCTGACCGAACGGTATGTGGATGCGATCTTTGAACTCCCCGACGATCTGCGCGCCCGCAAGGAGCTCGATGACGAGCTCGCCGCCCACATGACCGGAGGCCACCACATCTGCATCCGTGGCTTCGAGCGCATCGGCAAGACGACGATGATGAAGGGCATTCTGCAGCGCGCCTGTGAGCGCTCGGGCGGAGCGGCCTTCGTGCTCGACCTGCGTCCTCCCGATGACGCGCCCCTCACGGTCGACTCCGTGTTCGCGCGGCTCACCACCAAGGTGAACGAGTTCCTGCAGCGGGTGGGCGCCAAGGAGCTCAAGGCCGACCCGAAGAAGCCGCTCGAGGTGCTGGGCGAGCTCGCCGCGCCCCTGTTCGTGGGGTTCGACGAGGCGATCGCGCTCGCGCCCCTGGGCGTCGAGGGCATGACCCTCGTGATGGACGCGCTCCTCACCACCCCTCGCAACGTGAGGGTGGCGGTGGTGTGCGATCGGAACCGCGAGCTCGACGCCTTCTTCGAGACTGCCGTGGTCGCTCGCGGAGGCGTGGCCACCGTGGTGGTGCCGCCCATCAGCGACGACGAGCTGGTGACGCTGGTGCAGACCCCCGCCCAGGTGCTGGGCATCACCTTCGAGAACGAAGCGCTGGGCGCGCTGGCGGAGATCTCCGGCAACCGCCCCTGGGAGATCTTCTCGCTCTGCGCGCTGCTCGCCTCGAAGTTCGAGAAGGACTGGAAGGGCACCGTCACCCCCGCGATGCTCGACGCCCTGGTGGACCTCGAGGTGCTCGGCGAGACCGACGAGGGCCAGGCGCTGCTCGACAACCACCTGCGCATCTTGATGACCCAGATGTCCGCCGAGGAGCGCACCGTGATGGAGCTGCTCTCGGCCGGCAAGGACGGCGAGGCCACCGAAGACGCCCTGGTGCGGCTGCAAGAGGCCGGCTTCGTGGTGGCGAACGACGAGGGCTACGCGGTCAACGGGGCGCTCATCGAGTTCGTGTCGCGAGCCGTGGTGGAGGGCGTCATCAAGGTTTCGCTCGAGTAAGCGTCGAGGCGGCGACCCACTCCTCGCCGGCCGGCGGGACCCGGTACCAGGGGTCCAGGAGGTTCGTGGCAGAGAGGCCAGCGCGGAGCGAGCGCTGCGCAGACCAGAAACCCCTTCGTCCTGGGGGCCCGTCTTTCCCACTAACGCGCTGCGGCAGTTCCATCACGCTCCAGTGGGATGTTCGCCCAGTCCACGTTGCTGCGGGAGAA
>VFKJ01000497.1 GCA_009885595.1 Myxococcales bacterium
CGCGGGCGGCGTCGGCTTGCTTGAGATAGTGGCGGTTCAGCCAGTAAAGCTTCTCGTAGTTAAACTCCGCGGGGCTCTTCGATCACGTCTCCGGGGAGCAGCCGGGTTTCGACGGCTCGCCGACCGTTGAGCAACACCCCGTGCTCGAGCGGAATCAGGCACCACTGCGGCGACTGCTGCCGCACCAGGAACGACTCGATCACCCCGCTGCGGTGAACACCCGGCGCCAGCGCGCGCAGTTGACCGCGCGCCGAGCTGCCGACCCACAACCCCGAGTCGAGGGGAATGCGGTCGTCCTTCGCGGCGGGCGCGTGGAAGTCGAGGCCGGCGGGCACCTGCACCACCTCGAGCGTGGCGGTGCGCGCGGCGGCCATCAACGAGCGGGGGTTGGTCTTCAGGCGGGGAAAGCGCTGCTTCAGGCGATCGAGCATCGTGAGCAGGAACACCGACGGCGGCAGGGGCTCTGCGAAGTAGCCGAAGGACAACCGCTCCAGCAGGGGCAGGTGCGGCCCGGTGAGCAGCCCCTTGAGCACGGCCGCAGCGTCCTGGTGCACGCGGTTCGCCGAGGGCATCACCCAGGTCGAGAGATCGACCGTCAGCTCGCGCGTCCACCTCGCCACGCGCAAGGAGAGGAAGCGCGCGATCAGCTCGACGTCGGAATAGGTCGCGTCGTTGATGCAGCGCAGCCGGGCGGTGTGAATGAGCCCGTGCCGCCAGCCCAGCTCGAGGCGGCCTTCCTTCACCAGGGGGGCGAGCCCGTCGAGGGCCGCATCAGCGGGCTCGGCCGCCAGCAGGTGTTCGCCCAGCGGATCTCCCCGCTCGAGCAGCCAGTCGGCCCAGACCTTCACCTGGTTCGGATCGTCCGGGTTCTGGTCGAGGTGCGCCTCGGGGCCTGAGCCCGTCTCGGGGGCGGCCTCGAGGAACACCAGCAGCACGTCGTAGAGCCAGAGGGTGTCGCCGTGCACCAGCGCCTGCCGATGCACGCGCCGGCCATTGAGGAAGGTGCCGCCCGCCGAGGTCACGTCTTCCACCAGCCAGCGGCCGCCATCGCTGACGAAGGCGCACTGCTTCTGCGAGAGCCGCGGCGAGTCGATCACGATGTCCGCGCCGCGCCGGCCCACCGTGACCGTGCTCCCGGTGAGCTCGATCACCGACGAGGCGAAGGTGTCGAGATCGATGCGGCGGACCCACGCGCTCATGCCACCACCTCGATGCGAAAGCGCCCGCCCGCGAGCACGTCGAGCACGTCGTCAGGGAGCAGCTCGTACAGCGAGTCGATGCGGTTGTTGATGCGCACCTCGCCGCGCATGCGCCCGGCGGTCAGCCGCAGCCGGCCATCGGCGAACGCGAAGTAGCAGGGGTTGCCGTCGGCCATGAAGGGGATGCCCGGAGGGCTCTCGATGAAGAGCTGGTTGCGGTTGCCGCGCCGCAGCCGCGTGACGTCGGTGAGCACGCGGCTGCCCTCGATGCCCACCAGCTTCACCCCGTCGACCACGCTCACCACCCGCAGGCGCACGCCGTTGACGCGCTGGTAGACCGGGGCCCCGCGAAGATGAGGCAGCCGCTGCGCGAGCTCCTCGGTGACCGAGAGCGGACCACTCGAAGGCTGAGCGACGTGGTAGCCGAACGAGAGCTTCTCCAGCGTGGTCGGCAGCGCAGGCAGCTCGGCCAGAAAGTGCTGCGCCGACACCACCTCGTGCGGAATCTGCGTGGGCGTGAGGTTCTGCAAGCGGGGGAGATCGATCGACAACGAGCGCACGAAGCGCCCCACGCGCAGGTTGAGCAGCGTCGAGACCAGCGCTCTCCAGTCCGTCGGGAGCTTCCCGGCCGCGGTCCGAATCGTCGCGCGCTTGACGAAGCCGAAGTACCAGTCGACCTCGAGCTCGCCGGCGACGAAGGACTCCCAGAGGGGCCCCAGCCACGGCATGTGATCGAGCCGGCCGCCGGAGCGCGAACGCATGATGCGCTCACCCAGGGGGTCGCCGCGTTCCTGCAGCTGATCGGCGTAGACGAGCCAGTTCGACTCGGACTCCGGCGCGCGGCCGATCGCCTCGAGCAGGTGGTGATCGTCGATGGGGAGATCGGTGCGAAACCGCAGCCGCACCGAGCCGAACTCGACGCGATCGCCGGTGAAGAGCGCGCGGCCGTGGGTGAGGTGTTGGCCGTTCACCCTGGTGCCGGCGCCGCTGCCGAGATCACGCAGGCGCCAGAAGCCCGCGTCCCACGCGAGCTCGCAGTGGCGATCGGACAAGGTGATGTCGTCGAAGACCAGCGTGCACTTCGAGGAACGCCCGAAGAC
>VFKJ01000124.1 GCA_009885595.1 Myxococcales bacterium
AGCAGGGTGCGCAGCGCCGGGGTCAGCTCGGCGTCTTTCCCGCCGTGCCTCAGCTGGCCCCTGGGCTCGTAGCCCGCGCCGGTCAGCTCGTAGACCTCGCCTGCCACCAGCACCCGGCGCACCGTCATCTCGTCCTTCGTGAGCGTGCCCGTCTTGTCGGAGCAGATGACCGAGGTGCTGCCCAGCGTCTCCACCGCCGGCAGCCGGCGAATGAGCGCGTTTCGCTTGACCATGCGCTGCAGGCCCAGCGCGAGCGAGATGGTGACCACCGCGGGGAGCGCCTCGGGCACCACCGCCACCGCCAGCGCGATGCCGAAGATGAACATCTCGATGAAGGGCTGGCCGCGGTAGAGCCCGAGCGCCACCACCAGCGCGACCACCACCAGCGCCACCTTCGCCAGCACCGAGCCGACCCGATCGAGGTTCTTCTGCAGGGGCGTCTTCGAGGTCTCCACGCTGTCGAGCAGCGAGGCGATGCGGCCGAACTCGGTCTGCATGCCGGTGGCGGCCACCACCGCGCGGCCGCGCCCGTAGGTGAGCGCCGTGCCCGCGTGCACGATGTTCTTGCGATCGCCGACCGGCAGCCCGTCACCCGGCAGGGGCCGCGTGTGTTTCTCGATCGGCATCGACTCGCCGGTGAGCGCGGCTTCTTCCGCCTGCAGGTTGATCGCCTCGAGCAGCCGCCCGTCCGCAGGCACCCGATCGCCGGTGTGCAGCAGCACCACGTCGCCGGGCACCACCTCGCGCGCGGGCACCTTCTTCTCCTCGCCATCGCGCAGCACGTTGGCGTTGGGCGCCGCGAGCTTCTTGAGCGACTCGATGGCGCGCTCGGCGCGGTATTCCTGCACGAAGCCCAGGAGCACCGCGAAGAGCACGATCACCGCGATGATCAACGACTCCAGGCCGTGACCCACCGCGACGGACAACCCGGTGGCCCCGAGCAGGATGAGGATGAGCACGTTCTTGAACTGGGCCAGGAGAATCCGCCACCAGGCCACGCGCTCGGTGGCGCGCAGCTCGTTGGGCCCCACCTCGGCCAGCCGGGTGGCCGCTTCTTCACCGGTCAGGCCCTTCTCGCGGCTCTTCAGTCGCGCAAGGGCATCGCCGGTCGACAGGGTGTGCCAGGGGGTCACCGATTCCATGTGTGGGTCCTCGCAGAAAGTGTCGCAGCCCCCGTGCCACTGGCTGGTTGCAGGGGCTTACGCAGCCAGCGGAGCGCAAGGCCTGCGTAACGGGGGAGGGGCGCCTGCGCTCCTCACCGGTAGGCGGGGCTCACCGTGCGGGATGCGATGACGCGCCGCGTGGGTTACAGAGCGCTTGAAGTCCATGCTCCTCGACGCTGCAACCCTCTCCCGCATCGCCGGCCTCAAGTTTCGCGCCCGCGCGGTGGTGGAAGGTGTGCTCTCGGGCCTGCACAAGTCGCCCACGCACGGGCAGAGCGTGGAGTTCGCCGAGCACAAGGACTACGCCCCCGGCGACGAGCTGCGCCACCTCGACTGGAAGGCGTACGGCAAGTTCGACAAGTTCTACGTGAAGCGGTTCGAGCACGAGACGAACCTGCGCGCGGTGATGGTGGTCGACACCTCGGGCTCGATGGGCTTCGGCACCAGCGGCTTGAGCAAGCTCGACGTGGGCCGGGTGATGGCGGCGACGCTGGCGCACCTGTTGATCAAGCAGCAAGACGCCGCGGGCGTGGCGATGGTGGCGCAGGGCCGCTTTGCCGAGATTCCGCCGCGGTCCACCGCGGGCCACCTGGGCGCGATCCTCGACGCGCTGGAGACCGCCTCGCCCCGCGGGCTGACGGATCTCGCGATGACCGCCGACGCGCTGGCGGAGAAGCTGCCGCGGCGAAGCCTGGTGTGCATCTTCTCGGACTTCTTCGACGAGCGGCAGGACGCGCTCAAGCGCATCCTCGCGCTGCGCTCGCGCAAGCACGACGTCGCGGTGTTCCACCTGGTGGACAAGGCCGAGCTCGAGTTCCCCTTCGAGGACCCCACCCTCTTCACCTCGATGGAAGACGATCGGCGCATCGAGGTGAACCCGCGGGAGATCAAGGAGAGCTACCTGGAGGAGTTCAACCGCTTCCTCGAGGCCACCCAGAACGCGTGCCGCGCGGCTGACTGTGACTACGAGCGCGTGCGCACCGACGAGCCCATCGACGAGGTGCTGCTGCGCTTCCTGGGAAGGCGTGGAGGAAAGCTGTGACCTTCGGGCAGCCGCTCTTCCTCCTCGGCACGGCAGCGGCACTCATTCCCCTGTTGGTGCACCTGTTCGATCGCAGGCGCCCGCGGGAGGTGCCCTTCGCCGCGCTCGACTTCGTGCTGCGCAGCCAGAAGCGCACGGCCTCGCGGCTCAAGCTCAAGCGGCTGCTGCTCTACCTGCTGCGCACGCTGGTGCTGCTGGCGGTGCCCATCGCGCTCGCGCGGCCTTCCTTCGCCACGGCCGAGGCGGCCTCGGTGAAGCGCGGCGTGGCGGCCACCTCCATCGTGGTCGACACCTCGCTGGCCCTGCGGTGGGGCGAGGGCACCCGGTTGTTCGAGAGGGCGAAGGACGAGGCGAAGTCCGCGCTGCGGGGGCTGTCGGGGGAGGAGCCGGCCACGGTGGTCATCTGCACGCGCAACCCCACTCCGGTCGCCCCGGTGGGCTTCGAGCGGGCGCGGCTGATGGGGGCGATCGACGACGCGGCGCCGGGCTTCGAGGCGATCGACTTGAACCGGTGCCTCGAGGTGGCGGCGCGTTCGCTCGACGATTCTCCGCTGCCCAACCGCCGGCTGGTGCTGGTGAGCGCGTTGACCCAGGCCTCGCTGCGGCTGGAGGCCCAGCCGCCGATGGGCGCGGGGCTCAAGGGCGAGAAGGTGAAGCCTGAGTTCGTGGTGCGCGACGTGGCGAAGGGCAAGGACCTGCCCAACCGCGCGCTGGTCGACGTGCACGCCGAGGCGGCGCCGCAGCTGGGCCCGCGCGCGTGGCAGTTCACCTTCACGGTGCGCAACTTCTCGAAGGAAGCCGCGCGCGACGTGGAGCTGCTGCTCGAGGTGAATGGCGAGGTGGTGCAGAAGGGCTTCGTCGATCTCGCGGCCGAGGGCACCGCGCAGAAGACGCTCTCGTGGCGCTTCGCGCAGGGCGGCGTGGCCACGGTGACGGGCCGGCTGGAAGCGGACGCGCTGCCCGACGACGACGCGCACAGCGTGGTGCTGTCGGTGCCGCGCGTGCTGACGGCGCTCATCGTCAACGGCAGCCCCAGCCCGCAGAAGTACAAGGACGAGGCGTTCTTCACCGAGGCGGCGCTCTCGGCCACGGGCAGCCCGGTGAAGGCGGTGGTGCGCGACGCCGACGCCGCCTGGCGGGAGAAGCTGTCGGACTACGACGTGGTGCTGCTGCTCAACGTGGACACGCCCCCGGCCGAGGTCGCCCGCGCGCTGGGCGAGTTCGTCAACGCCGGCGGCGGGTTGTTCGTGAGCGTGGGTGACCGGGTCGATCCCGACGCCTGGAACGCGGTGATGGGCGGCCTGCTGCCCCGCAAGCTGCGGGTGGTGAAGACGGCGGTGGAGCCCAACCAGGGCGACGCCTCCACCCGCGCCGCGCGGCTGACGCAGGTGGCGCTCGATCACCCGGTGATGGTGCCGTTCACCGGGCGCGCGCGCGAGGGCCTGCTCTCCACGCGCTTCTATCGGTACGCCCTGTTCGAGGGTGACGCGCAGGGCGTGGAGACCGAGGTGCTGGGCACGATGGACGACGGGGCGCCGGCGTTCCTCGCGTCGCGACGCGGGAAAGGCCGGGTGTTCGTCTACGCCTCCACCGTCGATCGCGACTGGAGCGACCTGCCGATTCGCACCTCTTTCCTGCCCCTGATGCAGCGGGTCGCAGGCTGGCTCACCGGCACCCTCGACGAGCGCGAAGAGGTGCGGCCGAAGGTGGGCGAGGTGGTGACGCTCAAGCCGGAAGCGAACCAATCTCCCGCGTGGGCGAAGGCGGCTTCCGGCGCCGAGGTGGCGCTCACCGCGCTCCCGCAGGGTGGCGGGGTGACGGGCGGCCCGATGCCCGAGCCGGGGCCCTGGCAGGTGGTCGACGCGAAGGGCGCGGTGCTGGAGAAGCTGGGCTTCGCGGTGGCCATCGACGCGGGGGCGAGCAACCTGGCGCGGCATGGGCTGGACGCGCTCAGCGATTGGCTGGGAGAAGCGTCGGTCCGCACCTCGGGGAGCGGGGGACCGGAGTCGTCGACGCCCCTGTGGACCTGGCTGCTGACCGCGGCGGTGGTGGCCTTCTTCCTCGAGGGGCTGCTGCTGCGTAAATAATGGGCCATGCTCGGCAGGTGACGCCTGCCGTGGAACCCAAGCCCCTGGTGCTGGTGGTGGATTCGGCTCACTGGCGCTGCAGAAGGCGGGCGGGCGACGCGGGCATGGGCTGGGGCTGTACCTGGTGAAGTTGGTGGCGCAGGCGCACGGCGGCGAGGTGGTGGTGCGCGATCGCGTCGGCGGTGGCGCCGAGTTCGTGATTTCGCTGCCTCGCCCCCAAGGGGGAGAGGGTCGGGGAGAGGGGTGACCATGAAGCACTCGTTGCTCCTGTTGACGCTGTGCTCATCGATGGCGTTCGCCGAAGAGTCGCTCTCGACCGAGCAGATCCGCGGGCACCTGCACGACTACTCCCGGGGCGAGCGGCGCTCGGGCTTCGTGCCCTTCGTGGGTTCCGGCGTGGGCTCGCTCGTCGCAGGGACGTTGCTGGTGACCAGCAACACCGAGTTCGGCCGGGGCGCGGGTTGGGTGAACATCGGCTTCGGCGCGCTGGAGGTGATCGCCGGGCTGTATTTCGCGCTCAGCTCGTATGGGAAGGAGCGCGCGCTCGATGAGGCGCTGACTGCGAATCCGGCGGAGTTCGCGCGGAGCGAGCGGGAACGGGTGGCGCGGATCACCGGGCGGTTTCAGCCGATCCTGCTCGCGGTGGAGGCGGCGATCAGCGCGGGGGGTGGCGTGATGGCAGGCGTGGGGGCGCTGCGACGAGATGAGCTGATGTTGGGACTCGGGGTTGGGTTCGCCGTGCAGGGGCTGGTGATGTTCTTGCTGGACTGGGCTGTGTTGGATCGCGCGAGTTCGTATGCGACCGCGCTGTCGATGTTCAGGCCACGGTAAGCCCTCTCCCCGACAGTTTTACAGCTTGAGGCGCTTCATCATCGTGCGCACCGTGCCGCCGGGATCCTTCGCGGTGCCGCGGCCGACCTCCCCCAGCAGCCGCGCCGCCTCCGCTGCGTTTCCCTGAGCGCGACGCAGGGCGAGCTCCAGCGCGCGGCGCTCGAGCTTCTCCACTTCGCGGCGCAGGTTGAACGACCCCGACGCCAGCCGCGCGTCGAGGCTCGCGTCTTCGCCGCCGTGCTCTTCCGCCGGGGCCCACAGCCGCCGCGGCAGATCAGACACCAACAACGCGTCGCCCGTGCGCTTGCTCACCAGCGCGCCGAACACCACGTTGCGCAGCTCGCGGATGTTCCCAGGCCAAGTGTACGCGCGCAGCAACTCCAGCGCCTCGGGGGTCAGCTGCGTCACCCGCCCCCGCTTGGCCGCCAGCGGATCCTCCGCGTAGAAGCGCTCGACCAGCTGCTTCACCAACGCGGGAAGATCCTCGAGGCGCTCGCGCAGCGGCGGCAACGTCACCTGCACCGTCGACAACCGCTCGAACAAGTCCGCGCCGAACTCGCCGCGCCCGATGAGCCGCTTCAAGTCGCGGTTGGTCGCCGCCACCACGCGGAAGTCGACCTTGCGCCACTCGTTCTCGCCGAGCCGCGAGATGACGCGGTCCTCGAGCACGCGCAGCAGCTTGTTCTGCAGCACCATGGGGGTGTCGTCGATCTCGTCGAGGAACACCGTGCCGCCCTCCCCTGCCGTCAGCTGGCCGTCGTAGTCGCGGGTGGCCCCCGAGAACGCGCCGCGCACGTAGCCGAACAGCTCGGCTTCCATCAGCTCGTTGGGAATCGCCGAGCAGTTGATCGGCACGAAGGTGCGGGTGCGCCGCACGGACCACTGGTGAATGAGGCGCGAGGCGATCTCCTTGCCGGTGCCGGTCTCGCCCATCAACAGCACCGGCATCGCGGTCTGCGCGGCCTGGTGCAGCTTGCGCAACAGCGCCTTCGCCGCGGCGCTCTCGGCCACGAAGTCCTTCACCGGCGGCACCGGCGGCTCGGGCGTGAGCGTCTCCTCGAGGCGGGAGAGCAGGCGCTGCTCCCAGCCCTGTCCGAGCATCAGCACGTCGATCGCGCCCTGATCGACCGCGCCCTGGAGCAGCTTCGGCGACGGCTTCTCCGCGCACAGCCACAGCCACGGCTCGCCGCGCACCTCGGGCAACTGCGCGCGCGTGGTGCGCACCACCTGCAGGCCGCTCGTCCCCGCGACCCAGCCCTTCGAGGCCAGCAGCGCCGCCACGCCCTTGAGGCCTTCACCCTTCCACTGGAAGCTCGGCATGGGAGCGAATCAAACACCGCTCCCCCGCGAGTGGAATCACGATCCCACGGGCCTCGTCTTCGCGCGGATCCACTTCTGGTGGGTGGCCTGCCATTCCTTGCTGCGCTGCCCGGGGTGCGAGAGCGGCAACCAGGTGACGCTCTTCCCCGCGATGAGGACGGTGGTCTCGGTGCCGTAGTCCTTGTTGGGCTTGAGCAGCTCGGGCTCGGGCACGTTCGCGAGCTGGGCGAACACGCGCAAGGCGACGTTGCCGAGCGTCACCACCAGCCGCGGGAGGGCGGTGCGGATCTCGGCGAGCAGGCGCTTCTGCTCCGGGCGGGCCTGGGCGACGAGCTCGTCCTCCTCGAGGTTTCGCAGCGCGTCCGGCACGCCGGTCCACGGCAGCTTCAGCTTCTCGGCGAAGGGCGCGAAGCGGGAGGTCACCACTTCCTCCTGGCCATGACTGAAGCGATAGGTGGGCAGGCAGTACGTCATCCACGTCTCGGCGCGGGTGGCCTTCAGCGGCGAGAGCACCTTCTGATCGAGCCACAGCCCCGAGGAGCCGTTGAGGGGACCCGCGGGCCCGACCGTGCCCCACTCGGCCTTCCAGCCCACCCGCTGCGTCCACGCTTCGATCTGCGCGTCTTCATCGCGCGCGGTCCAGAAAGGGGAAGGCTCGTTGTCCACCGCGAGGGCGGCGACGCGTTGGAAGGGCGCTGGCGGCGTCCACTCCACGTGCAGCGCGGAAGGGTATGGGGCAAGCAGGAAGATGCGGGCGGGGCCTGTGGCCGAGGGGGCGCGCGCGGAGAGAGGGCTGCCGAAGGGATACGAGTCGGTCATGCCCTTCATGTGTCACGCCGCTCCGAACGATGCAGCGTTTGTGATCAGGGCGCGCAGGCCGCGGGTGCCGAGGCCGAGCTGACAGGCGCTTCGTGATTCCAAGCACGGCAGACATGAACTGAATCGTGTCCGCAACGAGGTCGTCGCCCTGACTTCAGCCCCCTGCGAGCTGGTCCCGGCCGTGCAGTGAGGTCCGTCCGTCGTTCAACCCAGAAAGGGACTCCCCTCATGTTTGCCCTCCTCGCAGAGCACTGGGCCCTCGCCGTCGCGTTGGCCCTCTTCGGAACCGCGGTGTTGGTGGCGTTCGCCGGCACGTGGATCATCTCGGAGGACGAGTCAGGCCTCGTCATCAAGAAGTTCGGGGCCCCGCTTCCTCCGGGCCGGCTGATCGCGCTGGAAGGCGAGGCTGGTTACCAGGCCGACCTGCTGCCGCCCGGTTGGCACTTCGGGCTGTGGCGGTGGAAGTACCGGGTGGAGCGCGTGCCGATGTTGTCGGTGCGCTCGGGCGAGATTGCGCTCGTGGTGGCCGCTGATGGTTCGCCCATCCCCGGCGATCGCATCCTCGGGCACGAGGTGGACAGCGATGACTTCCAGAACGCGCGGGCTTTCCTCGAGAACGGTGGCGAGAAGGGCCGGCAGCTGGCCTACCTGCGCGCCGGCTCGTACCGGATCAACCCGGCGCTGTTCCAGGTGGTGACCACCGACAACGCCGAGCAGTACGGCGTGCTGCAGCGGGAGCTCCAGGTCTACGCAGTGGCGCCGGATCGGGTGGGCATC
>VFKJ01001196.1 GCA_009885595.1 Myxococcales bacterium
CGAAACAGGGACGGACCTCGGCACCGACGCGGGCACCGACGCGGGCACCGACGCGGGCACCGACGCGGGCACTGACGCGGGCACTGACGCGGGGGACTTCGACGCCGGTGACCCCGACGCCGGTCTTCCAGATGCGGGTCTTCCAGATGCCGGGCCACCTGACGCAGGCCCCCGCGACGGCGGCGGCGGCAGCAGCGACGGCGGCGGCAGCAGCGACGGCGGCCGCACGGACGGCGGCAGCGCGGACGGCGGCACCAGCGACGGCGGCGCGACGGACGCAGGCCCGCCCGCCCCCTTCATGGGTCCGGTGCCGCAGGCCACGACCTTCTACCCGACGGTGTCCATCACGCCGCCCATCTCCCCGCATCTCTACCAGTGCGTGGGGCGCCCGGCGGCGGTCATCAGCGACAAGGGCATCCTCGAGGCGGTGGCCAAGTTCCTGACCAACACCGGCACGCCGACCGTCCCGGCCGACTTCACCGACCCGCAGAAGTTCGGCGGCGTCATCATCTGGTGGGCGTACGCGCCCGGTGGCGCGACCATGAAGCTGGGCGCCAGCGGCGTGACGTACACCGCCAGCGCCGGCCAGCTCCTCCACGTGAACTGGGCGTGTCCGCCAGGTTCGGTGTGCCCGCCAGGCGCGCCGCTCCCAGCCCCAGGTCTGCCCTCGAAGTCGGCGCGCAACTTCTACGTGATGCCCGGCGGGACGACCTCCAACATCGGCCTCTCCGTGGTGCTGCTGCCGCCGACGGGCGTGGCGCCGTCGGTCACCTTCACCCTCACCGACCCGGTCGTGGACGCCACCAAGAACCGGCCCTACACCTTCGAGGCGCTCCCTGACGTGACGGCGATCCCCGGAAGCATCCAGTTCGGCACCACGCAGGGCATTCCCGCGCTCATCTCCGAGCCTGCGGCCTACGAGTGCCGGCCCGAGCAGTGAATCCTCCGGGCGCACCACGCGCCCGGTCATCAGTGAGGCAAGCGTGAGAATCCGACGGGGCCTGAATGCAGCGACCATGGCGGTCATCGCCGCCTTGACCGGAGGCGGGCTGTTCGCCGTGCCCAGCGCGGCGGCCGCCGAGCCCGACGCGCCGACGCAGCCGGCCGTGCCGGTGGTACCACCTGCGGCGGCCTACCCGGACGCCATTCCCCCCGGCGAGGAGGGGGGCGAGGAGCCGGCGGCCCTGGGCGCGGCGCTGGAGACCGCGGTGCAGCGGTACCAGGACAAGATCACGGTGTCTTCGGGCGCGCGCAGCCAGAAGCTGAGCGAGGCGCCGATGACGCTGTCCTACCTGTCGGCCGAGGACATCGAGGGCACCGGGCAGTTCTCGCTGTGCGACACCATTCAGCTCTTCCCCGGGCTGGAGTGCCGGCGCGGCGCGATGCGGCAGGCGACGGTGTCCACCCGCGGGCTGGGCTTCAACTTCATGTCGAACCGCCTGCTGATGCTCAAGGACGGCCGCCCCGAGACGGACCCGTGGACGGGCAGCTTCCTGGCCGACGAGGCGAACCCGCTCACGAACGTGAAGCAGGTCGAGGTGGTGCGCGGCCCCGGCTCGTCGCTCTACGGCTCGAACGCCTTCGCCGGCGTCATCAACTACGTCACCCGCGGGCCCGACGACCTCATCAAGAAGGGCAACACGGTGGGCGCCGACGGGCGCGCGCTGGCAGGCACCCACAACACCTACCGCCTTCAGACCACCGCGGCGGCCAAGGCCGGCGACCTCAAGGGGCTGGTCAACTACTACTACAGCTCGTCCGACGGCTCGCCGCAGTTCAGCGACCCGCGGCGGGAGATCGACGACAAGCAGCAATGGTCGCAGGTGCACCAGGTCAGCGCCAAGCTCGAGTACAAGGTGGTGAAGCTCGACGCCTCGTACACGAACTCGGCGCTGGCGCACCCCGGCGGCAACCCGACCGCGGTGGTCGGCAACTGCGGCCGCTGCCACTACATGCCCCGCGACACCGAGAAGATCCACAACTTCAACGCGCAGATCGTGGTGGACCTGCCGGTCACCAGCTGGCTCACCTTCACCGGGCGCGGCTTCACGCTGCTCAAGCGGCGCACCGCCTCCGTCGAGAACCTCATCTCAGGGGAGACCACCGAGGTGGTGGGCCTGCGCATGCGCAACGGCGCCGACCTTCGGGCCAACCTCACCGTGGGCCCGGTCAACGTGGTGGCGGGCGCCGACGTGAAGGACGACGACGTCGACAACCCCAACCGCCTGGCCACCCTCTCGCGCCGGGACATGCACGCGACCATGCTGGGCGTCTACGCCGACGCAGAGGTGCGCTTCGCGCGCCGGCTGATCATCGGCGGCGGCGTGCGGTACGACGGCTTCCTGATGTCCGAGAAGCTGTGGGCGAACCAACGGGGCGAGCTGTCGCCGCGCGCCTCGGTCGTCTTCCACGCGCTGCCGACGCTCACCCTGCGCGCCAACTACGGCCACGCCTTCCGGGCGCCGACCATGGTCGAGCTGGGCATCTCGCAGCGCATGTACGCCTCGACCCTGTTGGGCAGCCCCTACCTGCGGCCGGAGCGCCTCGACACGGTCGAGTTCGCGATCGACGCCTGGCCTTTCGGCGAGGTGATGCGCCTGACGGGCACGGGCTTCTACACGGTCGCGACGAACTTCATCAACGAGGTGCCGCTGGACTCGAACACCGCGGTGTTCGCGAACATCGGCGGCGGCAAGCTGGCCGGCGCGGAGTTCGAGGTCGCCAGCCAGATCCCGAAGATCAACACCTCGATCAACGTCGCCTACCAGTACCTCTACACGCTGGAAGACGAGCGCGCCCTGCCCTTCGACTACGCCGCCCAGCACCGGGTGCAGTTCCGCGCGCGCACCAAGGTGGCCAACATCGCCTTCATCGACCTGTACGGGGCCTACGTGGGTGAGCGCGCCGACCCCGGGGTCCTGACCACCCAGGCCAACACAGACGGCCACCAGCACCAGCACACGTCCACCAAGGTCAACGCAGACGGCCACCAGCACATCCACCTCCCGGGCTACCTGACGGCCAGCGCGCGCATCGGGTTGCAGGTGATCGAGCAGGTGTCGCTCACCGCGGGCGTGACCAACATCTTCAACGCCCAGTACGAAGAGACGCTGGGGTTCCCCGCCGCCGACACGCAGCTCTTCGCCGAGATCAAGTTCGTCTACTAATCGCACAGAGGCTTGGCATGAAGCGCGTCGCGGTCCTGACTCAGAACAGAAGCACCCGCCGGCAGATCGCGCGGTCGATGGGGTCAGGCGCCGTGGAGACGATGTTCTTCGACAGCGCCGAGGCGCTGGGGCAAGTCCTGGGCGAGCTGGCGCCTGACATGCTGATCATCGACACGGACACCGTGGCGCCGGCCAGCGCCGAGCCGCTCCTGCGCCAGGACCGCGCCGACAGCCCGAACCGGCCGGTGGTGCTGCTCTCGGTGGGGGAGAACAAGGCCGAGCTGCTCAGGCTCATTCGCAACCAGGACATCGGCAACCTGGTGGCCAAGCACGGGGCGATCCGCGCGGTGTACCCGGTGCTCGACGAGCGGGAGCTCCTGGTGACCTGCCAGAAGGTGCTGCGCAAGGACATCTTCGGCATCGAGAAGTACGTGGGGCTGTGGGGCGCCGAGATGAACCGGGTGACGCTGACGGGCATGGAGGACAAGACGCCCTTCCTCGAGGAGTTCGAGGCGTACCTGAACCGGCTCGACTGCCCCGCGCGCGTGGCCCCGGGCATCACCACGGTGGCCGAGGAGCTGATCCTCAACGCGATGGTGCACGCGCCGCACGACGCAGACGGCAACCCCAAATACGAGTCGATGGGGCCGCGGCCAGAGCTGTCGCTCTCGCCCAGCGAGTACGTGCAGGTGAGCTACGGGTGCGACGGGCAGCGGCTCATGCTCTCGGTCACCGACAACTTCGGCAGGCTGTCGCGAAACACGGTGCTCAACTACCTGGCGCGCGGCATCGAGGGCGACAAGCTGCAGGTCGAGACCAAGTCCGGCGGCGCGGGGCTGGGGCTGAGCATGGCCTTCGGGGGCCTCCACCAGCTCATCTACAACATCCAGGAACGGGTCCGCACCGAGGCGATCGCCGGCTGGTACCTGCGCGTCAACGACGCGCGGGAATTCAAGACGGTGTCCAAGTCGTTGAACCTCTTTTGGCTCGCCAGCGACGCGCAGCCCGCGCCGAAGGCCGAAGAGGCGCCGCCCCGTCGGCCCTCGACCTGGGCCGGGAAGGCCGTCAGCACGCTGCGCTCGATCGGCGAGGTGCTGCAGCTCTCGGGGCGCATCGACGAGACGACGGACCTCTCGGCCGTGGCGCGCGCGTCCGTGCTGGAATTGCACCGCGTGGACAGCTTCACCTCCCAGGGCGTGTTGCGGTGGCTGCAGATGGTGACGGGGTTGCGGGGGCGCGAGGTCGAGCTCTCGGGGTGTCCGGAGCCGCTGGTGCGCCTGGCCGGGGAAGTCAGCGGCCTGCTCCAGAGCGTTCGGGTGACGTCGGTGATGTGTCCCTTCTCGTGC
>VFKJ01000639.1 GCA_009885595.1 Myxococcales bacterium
ACTACGAGGCCACCATGGTGGTGCGCTTCTCGCTCGAGCAGTTCGTCCGCCAGGAGAAGGAGAACCAGGTGGTGGGCCTGTGGGTGCTGCTGGCCGCCCTGGGCCTGGGCCTCACCCTGGCGCTGGTGTTCTCCGGCGCCATCGCCGGCCCCTTAGGCGTGGTCACCCGCGTGGCGCGCGAGGTCGCCGCGGGCGACGTCAGCGTGCAGCACATCGAGGTGGGCGGCGCGAACGAGGTGCGGTCGATGGCCTCCTCGGTCAACGACATGCTCACCTCGCTGCGGCAGCTCGTCAGCGAGATGGTGGGGCTCACCGCGCGCCTGGGAGAAGCGGCGAAGGGCCTCAACGTGGCCTCGGGTGATCAGACCCACGTCACCAGCCAGCAGTCCGCCTACGCCCAGCAGATCGCCGCCACCTTCGAAGAGCTCTCCCGCACCGCCGAGAGCATCACCCGCTCCACCGAGGTGGTGGAGCAGGCCGCCGCCCGCACCAACCAGGCCGTCGACGAGGCGCGCGCGGTGGTGGCCGAGATGGTGGGCGGGATGACGGAGATCCGCCACGAGGCCAAGGAAGTGGCCGACGCCATCACCCGCTTGAACGGCGACGTGCAGCAGGTCAGCCGCATCGCGCAGGTGATCAAGCAGGTGGCCGATCGCTCCGACCTGCTCGCGCTCAACGCCGCGCTCGAGGGCACCAAGGCCGGCGAGGTGGGGCGCGGGTTCTCGGTGGTGGCCGCCGAGATGCGCAAGCTCGCCGAGAACGTGGCGCAGTCGGCGCGCGACATCGGCCGCATCGTGGAGAGCGTGCAGGCCTCGGGCGACGTGGCGGTGGTGCGCGCCAGGGAGAGCGTGGAGTCGTCGGATCGCGGCATGGCCGTGGCCGAGCGCGCGCAGACCTCGTTCACGCAGATCGTCCAGCTCAGCCGCGGCACCAAGGAAGCCGCGCAGCAGATCGCCGTCGCCACCCGCCAGCAGCGGCAGTCTTCCGAGCAGGCCGTGCAGGGCGCGCGCAACGTGGCCGACCTGGTGAAGCAGGGCGTCGACGCCACCGGCCGCACCACCCGCATCGCCCAGGATCTCCAGGCCTCGGTCGACGCGCTCACGGCGGTCACCAGCCGCTTCAAGGTCTCTGACCGAGGCTGAGTTCTGTTAGGAGGAGCGCATGGCGCACACGCTCGCTCTCTCCGACGCGCAGTTCAAAGCCGAGGTCCTCGATTCCCAGGTGCCGGTGCTGGTCGACTTCTGGGCCACCTGGTGTGCGCCCTGCATCGCCATGGAGCCCACCCTGGAGGAGCTCGCCGCCGCCCACCTGGGCAAGCTCAAGGTGGTGAAGGTGAACATCGAGGACAATCAGGTGACCGCGCAGGCCTTCGGGGTGCGCTCGCTGCCCAACTTTCTCCTCTTCAAGGGGGGCAAGGTGGTGGGGCAGATCGCGGGCGCCGTCTCCAGGCAAAAGCTCGCTGAGGCGGTGGCGAAGGTCCTCTGATCAACCCCTATTTCGCCACTGCGGCAGGGCGTGAGATAACCCAAGGCGAGATGTTGAGCGTCGTGACGCCACCTGAAGCGGACGAGACGCCTGCCCTCCAGGTGGGCGACGCGCTCGGCCCCTACGTGCTCGAGAACCTGATCGGTGAAGGCACGATGGGCCGCGTCTACCAGGCGCGTCACCAGCGGCTGGGCCGGATGGTCGCCCTCAAGGTGCTGCACGGCCACCTCATCCAGGACAAGGGGCTGGTGGCCCGGTTCCTCCAGGAAGCGCGGCTGGTCAACCAGATCAACCACCCGCACATCGTCGAGGTGCACGACTTCGTCGAGGAGCTCTTCCCCGAGCGCGTCTACGGGGTGATGGAGCTCTTGCGCGGCAAGACCCTGGCGCAGCTGCTCGCCGAGCGCGCGCCGACCATCCAGGAGGTCTGCTCCATCGGCAAGCAGATCGCCGACGCGCTCCACGCCGCGCACCGGGTGGACGTGGTGCACCGCGACCTCAAGCCCGACAACATCTTCCTCACCTCGCGCGAGGGCCAGGCCGACTCGGTGAAGGTGCTCGACTTCGGCGTCGCCAAGCTGCTGCAGGGCGGCGACCTGCGGGTGGCCGACACCCAGTCCGGGGTGATGGTGGGCACGCCCCGCTACATGGCCCCCGAGCAGGCCGCCGGCCTCGAGGTCGACGCGCGCACCGACATCTACGCGCTGGGCACCATCCTCTACGAGATGCTCGCGGGCAACCCGCCCTTCGAGTCGCTGGTGTTCGGCCAGCTCGCTTCCGACATCATCACCCAGCCGCCGCCGCCGCTGCCCGCCCGCACCCAGGCCGGCGAGCCCATTCCCAGGCAGCTCGCAGAGCTGATCGCCGCCTGCCTCACCAAGCCGCCGGACGGTCGACCGCCCAGCATGGCCGCCGTCTCCGCGTGGCTCGATCGCACCCAGGAAGCGCCCCTGCCCCGGCCCGCGCCTTCCCGCGGCCTGCTCTTCGTCGGCGTGGGGGTGGTAGCGCTCGCGACCATCGGCTTCGTGGTGCTCCGGCCCTCCGCGCAGCCGCAGGTGACGCCCCCGCCCGTGGTGGTGCAGCAGCCGGTGGTGACGCCTCCTCCGCCTTCCCCGGTGGTGCTGGCTCCCGCCGAGGTCGTGCTCACCCTCGTCACCACTCCGCCGGGCGCCACCGTCTTCCGGCTCGACACCGGCGCGGTGGCCGGCCTCACGCCGCTGAGCCTGCGCCTGCCGAAGACCGAAGCGACGCTGCGCCTGCGCTTCGAACGCACTGGACACCAGCCGCTGGAGCGCGAAGCTGCCCTCCAATCCGACCAGACGCTCGAGCTCGCGCTCCTGCCGGTGGTCCAGAAGGTCAAGCCGAGGCCCGTGACCGATGGCGTACTCGATCCGTTCTGAAGTCCTGTGCCTCGCGCTGCTGCTCCTGCCGGGAGCGGTGAGCGCCGCCAGCGCCTCTGAAAAAGCCGCCAGGGCCGCCGCCCTCGAAGCGAAGAAGGCGTTCGACTTGGGCGACTTCGCCGCCGCCATCGAGAAGTACGAGGCGGCCTACAAGCTCAAGTCGGCGCCGGGCCTGCTCTTCAACCTCGGCCAGAGCCACCGCCGCGCAGGCAACTTCGATCGCGCCAGCTTCTACTTCCGCCGCTACCTGGAGACGAACCCGCCTTCGGCGCAGGCGAAGGCCACCGAAGAGGTGCTGGCCCAGGTCGAGGCGCAGCTCGCCGCCGCGAAGCTCGCCCAGGCCGAAGCCGAACGCACAGAAGCCGAGCGCAAGAAGCTCGAGGCGCAGCGGGCCCACGTCGCCGAAGAGCAGCGGCGCAACCTCGAATTGGAGAAGACGCGGCTCGAGGTGGCCAACGCCCAGCGCGCCGCGCTCGAGGCCTCGCTCAAGCAGCCCGCGCCCACCCCGGTGACGCAGCGCTGGTGGTTCTGGACGGCCATCGGCGCCGTGGTGATCGGCGGCGCCGTGACCGCGACGCTCATCGTCACCGCACCGCAGCCGGTGCAGACCACCTTCCCGGACATCAACGCGCGATGAGCGCTGCCCTGACTCATGGTCGCTCCATCAAGCGCTGCGCCCTCTTCGCGCTCGTCCTGCTGTTGCCGGTGATCGCCTGCCGAGACGTCACCCGGATCCACGGCACGGCCCTGGTGGTCACCGTGGACGCGAAGTCCTTCGACGTCGATCAACTCCGCTACAGCGGCTTCGACGCCGACGCCGCGGTGTTCGGACCCAGCGAGCGTCCCGAGGTGGCCCAAGGCCCGCTCCCCAGCGTGTCGCTGGTGCGGGTGCTGCTGCCCGACTCACTCGACGGGGTCACCCTCGACGTGGTGGTGCAGGGACTTCATGAAGGCGCGGTGGTGGCTGAGGGCCGCGGCCGGGTGTTGGTGGTCAAGGGCGTGGAGAAGCCGGTGGCGGTCGACCTCTCCACCGGCGGCTGCGACGGCTGCACCGGGTGCTGCGCGAACGGGAACACCTGCGTGACCCCCGGGCCCGCGTCCTGCGGAGCCAACGGCACCACCTGCACCCTCTGTGACGCGCTCACCACCAACGAGTGCGGAGCCGACGGGCGCTGCGCCTGCGGCCTCGGCCCCCCCTGCACGCTGGCCATCGGCGCCGACAACTGCAACCCCGGAACCGGCCAGTGCCAGTGCGGCAGCGGCCCCGCCTGCGAGCCCGGGGTGGAGTGCCTGCAGCGCGCCTGTCAGTGCACCGCTGCGTCCTGCGCCGGCTGCTGCATGGGCGGGCGCTGCCTTTCGGGTGACACCCCGCAGGCCTGCGGCACCAGCGGGCGGGCCTGCCTCGACTGCGGCGGCACTTCTTGCACCGGCGGCACCTGCGCCAGCTCGACCTGCAACTCCAGCAACTGTCCCTCGGGCTGCTGCGCCGGCTCGCAGTGCCTGCCCGGCCGCGACACCCTCTCCTGCGGCAGCGGCGGCATGGGCTGCCTCTCGTGCGGCGCGGGCGCGTGCGACGGCGGCGCTTGCGTCAACTCGTGCGATCCCTCCACCTGCCCCAGCGGCTGTTGCCAGAACGGCGTCTGCCTCTCCGGGACCGACGCCTCGGCGTGTGGCACCGGCGGCCTGGCCTGCTCCCAGTGCTCCACCACCTGCACCAACCAGGCGTGTGACATCGTCTGCAACGCCGCCACCTGCGCCAACGGCTGCTGCCAGAGCGGCGTGTGCCGCGGGGGGAACCTCGACACCGCCTGCGGCACCGGCGGCGGCAGCTGTGAGTCCTGTGGCCTGGGCTCGTGTCGTCAGAAGGCGTGCGTGGCGGCCGCGTGCACCGCCGCCACCTGCCCGACCGGCTGCTGCGACGGCACGGGCACCTGCCAGCCCGGCACCTCCGCCAGCGCCTGTGGAGCGGGCGGCGGCTCGTGCGCGCTGTGCCCCTCCGGCAGCTGCGCCGACGGCGGCTGCGTGGCGACCGTCTGTGACGCCACCACCTGCCCCACGGGCTGCTGCGCCAACGGCACCTGCCTGGCGGGCACCACCACCAGCGCCTGCGGCTCAGGCGGCGGCGGTTGCGTGGGCTGCGGCTCGGGCACCTGCGACGGGGGCGCGTGCGGCGCTTCCCCGTGTTCCTCCACCACCTGTCCCGAGGGGTGCTGCGAGAGCGGCGTCTGCCAGACGCGCAGCGCCGACGCCTGCGGCCCCGCGGGGCAGACGTGCATCGCGTGCGACCGGCTCAAGGCCGACACCTGCCGCGCCAGTGGCGCCTGCGGCTGCGGCAACGGCAGTGCCTGCGGCACCGGGCTGCACTGCGTGGCCAACGTCTGCGTCTGCGACCAGGTCACCTGCGCGGGCTGCTGCACCGGGGCCGGCGCCTGCCAGGCCGGCACCACCAAGGCGGCGTGCGGGAGCGATGCGGGGACCTGCGTGAACTGCGGCGGCGCCCTGCAGTGCGTGGGCGGGGCCTGCCAGTGACCCAGGACCTGAACCGCCGCGCGCCAGCAAATCAGCCTCGCGACGGCCGAGCTTCTTGGGGCTCCAGGTGCGTGGCTTCGGTGGGTGACGTTCACAACGCGCCTGAGGGCTCGACTCAATCGACCACCGACC
>VFKJ01001170.1 GCA_009885595.1 Myxococcales bacterium
GCCAGCGCGCGCCCACGAGCAGCCTTCAGCCGTGAGCCAGGCGGGGTTCCTCGACTCCGCTCGGGATGAACGGGGGCCTATTTCGATCAACCCTCTCGGGCTCAGTCCCCGAAGCAGATGCCGATGTCGCGCCCGGTGAGGAGCGTGTCGCTGTCGAGCGGCACCGCCTTCATGCGGCCGGCGACCTCTTCGAGCGGCACGTACTGCACGTTGGGGAACGCCAGTGAGACCATCACGTTGGTGAAGCCCTCGTCGAGCGCGCGCACCGCCGCCGCCCCGAAGCGCATGGCCGCCAGGCGATCGAACGACGTGGGCGAGCCGCCGCGCACGAGGTGACCGAGCACCACGGTGCGGGTCTCCTTGCCGGTGCGCTCGGCCAGCACCCGGGCGACCTTCTCGCCGATGCCGCCCAGCCGCTCCGCGCGGCCCACCTCGGCCTTCTCCATCACCGAGCGCTGGCCGTGAATGACGTTGGCGCCCTCGGCCACCACGATGAGCGAGTACACCCGGCCCACCCCGTCGCGCAGGCGGATCTTCTCCACCACCTTGTCGAGGTCGAAGGGGATCTCCGGAATGAGAATGGCGTGCGCGCCGCCCGAGATGCCCGAGTGCAGGGCGATCCACCCCGCGTAGCGGCCCATCATCTCCACCACGAAGACGCGCTGGTGGCTCTCGGCGGTGGTGTGGAGCCGGTCCAGGCACTCGGTGGCGAAGGCGACCGCGGTGTCGAAGCCGAAGGTGGTGAAGGTCTTGTCGAGGTCGTTGTCGATGGTCTTGGGCACCCCCACGACCTTCAGGCCCTTCTGCGCCAGCGCGTGCGCGATGGTGAGCGAGCCGTCGCCGCCGATGCTGATGAGCGCGTCGATCTGCTTCTTGGCGAAGAACTCGAGGATCTCGTCGCTGCGATCCACCTCGCGGATCGACCCGTCGGGCATCTTGAGCGGGTACTTCATCGGGTTGCCCTTGTTGGTGGTGCCTAAGATGGTGCCGCCGAGGTGCGCGATGCCGCGCACGCGATCGCGCGTCAGCTGAAACAGCCCGCCGTCGGGGAAGCGCTCGGGAAAGAAGATGCCGTTGAAGCCTTCCCTGATGCCGTAGCACTCCCAGCCCCGGTTGACGGCGGCCAGGGTGGCGGCGCGGATGACGGCGTTCAAGCCGGGGGCGTCGCCGCCTCCGGTGCTGATGGCGATGCGCTTGATGGTGCTCATTTTCGTAGGTGGTCTACGTCTCAACGGCCCCCAACGCACGCGCTCTCGTACGCAGGCTCTGCGGGGTGGGCCCGCGCCCTCCAGTCTGTTTCACCGGTTCTGAGCGGGCTTTGGGCTTGCAGCGCCCCATTCTCGGAGGTCACCCATGAGAGTCCTGGTGGCGTACGGAACGAAGCGGGGTGGTACCGAAGGCCTGGCCCGGGCCGTGGGACTCGGGTTGGAAGAGGCCGGCCACACCGTCGACGTGCTCCCGGCGCAGCGCATCGAGTCGCTCGACCGATGGGAAGCGGTGGTGGTGGGCGGCGCCCTCTACGCCTGGTTCTGGCAGCGAGAGGCCCGGCGCTTCGTGAAGCGGCACGTGGAAGAGCTGCAGCAGCTGCCGGTCTATTTCTTCAGCAGCGGCCCCCTCGATTTCTCCGCCAGAGATCGCGAGCTGCCGCCGCCGGGCTCGGTGGCGCGGCTGGCGAAGCTGGTGGGCGCGCAGCGGCACAAGACCTTCGGAGGAAGGCTGATGCCCGAGGCGAACGCAGGCGCGGGCCTGCCCCGCGGCGACTTCAGAGATCTCCCCGCGACCCGCGCCTGGGGCAGGGAAGTGGGTGAAGCGCTGGCGACCCAGCCGGTGCGCGAGCGGGTGGCGGTGCCGCGCTCGATGTCGATGGTGCACCAGCTGGTGCTCTGGCTGTGCGTCTTCACCGGCATCACCGCGGTGGCCGGCGGGCTCGCCCTCGCCACCTCGCGCGGCAACGTGAATGGCCCGCCGCTCACGCTGCTCGAGGGCACGCCCTTCCAGAGCTTCCTGGTGCCCGGGCTGTTGCTCTTGCTGGTGATTGGGTTGGGCAACCTCGCCGCGGCGGCGCTGGAGGCCCGGCGCATCGAGAAGAGCGAGCTGGTCGTCTCGGTCGCGGGCGCGGGGTTGATGGTGTGCATCATCACCCAGCTGGCGTTGATCCGCACGGTGAGCTGGCTGCAGCTGCTCTACTTCCTCATCGGCGCCGCGACCTTCACCTGCTCGATCTGGCTGTGGCGCGTTCGCCACCGGGTCGCGTCGCACCGGTTGACGCCGAAAGATCGAGCGCCTCCGCGCGCACGCCCTGCGTGAAATCGCCTTCGGCCCTCGCGCCCCCGCTCGCGCGCCCCCCGGCGCCCCGCTTGCACCGCCTGACGCGGGGGGTTGGGCATGCGGATTCTGGTGGCGTACGGGACGAAGCGGGGCGGCAACGAGGGGTTGGCGAGGGCGGTGGCGACGGGGCTGGCGGCCGCCGGGCACGCGGTCGACGTCATCGCGGCGGCAAAGGTCGACGCGCTCGATCGCTGGGACGCGGTGGTGGTGGGCGGCGCTCCCTACGCCTGGTTCTGGGAACGCAACGCCCGGCGCTTCGTGAAGCGCAACGTCGAGGACCTCTTCCAGGCGCAGCCGCCGCTGATGATGCAGCTGCTCACGGCGCTGCCCCCGCTCGAGGTGACGCCGCTCTCGCGACCGGTGCCGGACCCTGAACCAGAGTCAGAACCAGAGTCAGAACCAGAGTCAGAACCAGAGTCAGAACCAGA
>VFKJ01000514.1 GCA_009885595.1 Myxococcales bacterium
ATCGGCCTCGAGGCGGCGATCGGCGAACACCACGCACTCGGGATCCACGCTGGCCTCCAGCTGGGCGAACTGAGGGCCGTGCCCCGCGGATCCCACGATGCGGGCGCTGGGCAGATCGGTCCCCAGGCGCGCGGCGTCGCGCACCGCCTGCTCGAGTGACTGCTCGCGGTACACCTGCGCCTGCGTCCTCACCGCCTCCACCCAGTCGAGCGGGAAGTCGGCGCGCAGCACCACGCTCACCCGCTGCGAGTGGGCCTCGCCCCGATGCTTGAGGTTGCGCGTGGCATAGGAAGGCCGCGCGGCGTCGAGCCGACCCTGCACCAGGCCGATCAGGTCGAGCGGGAAGGGCTGCGAGGGCACCAGCACCACGTCGAGGGTGGCGTAGGGATCGACCGACTGCCTGGCTTCGATGGCGCGCAACAACTCGGCGCGGTGGGTGAAGAGCTCCGCTCCCTCGAACCACAAGGCGCAGTGCTGTGAGCCGGGACGCGCGGCGGCGCTCCGCTCGGCGGCGGTGGCGCGATCGAGGTTCAACCCAAACACGTCGATCGACCCCGGCGCCCCCGCGACCAGGTGCGGGCGCGGCTTCTCGTCGAGGCGCCGCCCGAGGCGCGCTTCGGCTTCGCGCAGGGTGTCGTGAATCACCTGCTCGCTCATCGTCGCGGTGCGGATGATCCGGTAGGGCGGCTCGGGCTCGAACACCAGGCCGTCCTCGAGGGCGGTGTCGCGCATCGCCGTGCCCGGCAACACATACAGCGCGAACACCTGCGCGCAGTCGCCCAGCTCGTGCTTCTCCAGGAAGTCGACGCCGCGCGCCACGTCGTCGGGCGTGTCCCCGGGGAGCCCCACGATGAGGTCCACCAGCAGGTCGATGCCTTCCGCGCGCATCATCTTCGCCGCCGCCGCCACCATCGCGGGGTTGCCGCCGCGCTTGACCCGCTTGAGGGTCTTCGCGCTCACCGACTGCAGGCCGATCTCCAGGTTGTCGAAGCCCGCTTCCTTGAGCATCACCACGTGCTGCTGGCTGAGCCCCTCTGGCCGCACCTCGGCGAAGAACGACATCGAGCGCCTGGCGTTGGCGCGAATGAGCACCTCCAGCACCTGCTCGAAGTCGGGGCGGTGATTGAAGGTGGGGTCGAGGAAGGTCAGCTCCGTCGCGCCCCGGTCGCGCAAACCAGACACCACCGCCTCCACCTGGGAGGGGTTGAGCACGCGCAGGCCGCTGGCCGCCTTCGGGTAGAAGCAGAAGGTGCACTTCGAGCGGCACCCGCGCGCGCCCTCGACGTAGGCCGAGCGCTCCGCCTCCACCGGCACCAGGCCCTCGAGGTAGGGCGAGGCGTAGTCCGCCAGGGGGAACTTCGCCGAGCGCGCAGGGCCAAAGGCAGACATGCCGGTCTTCGTGCGCACCGAGACGCCGGGAATTCCGAGCAGGTCGCCTCCGCTCAGCTCGCGCTGGAGGATGTCGGCGAGCGCTTCTTCACCTTCTCCCGCGACCGCGACGTCGATCGCGGGTTCGGCGAGCAGCCAGGCGTTGTCCGGGCTCACCTCGGGGCCTCCGATCAACACCTTGGTGCGCGGGGAACGGCGCTTCACCTCGCGCGCCAGGTGGAGGCTGCGATCGACGTTCCAGAGGTAGAGCGAGAGGCCGAGGTAGTCGGGCTCGTCGGCGGCGAGCAGCTCGGCGAGCCGGGTGTCGCCGGTGCCGTCGGTGATGGAGGGCGGAAGCACCTCGACCTCGACGCGAGCTGCAAAGCCGTGCACCCGGGTGGCCACGCCCAGGCAGCCGGCCGCGAGCGGAACGTTGCCGGTGGCGGCCATCGCCGCCGGGGGAGGAACGGGGAGCTGAACCAACCGAAGCTTCTTGCGCGACATCAGCTCACTTCGGGCAACGTCGGGGTCTCCACGCCCCAGAGTGTAGTTCCTGTTTCAGCCGATGGGCACGATCACGGGCTGCGAGTGGTTTGAGCCCATGAGGATCCTGCTCGCGCTGCTGGCCGTGGGCTGTCTGGGGTGCGAGCCGAAGTTCCGTTGGAAGGGCCCGCTGCTCCTGGAAGGCAACGCCTTCACACTCTGGGGACACGGCTTCGTGATGGACGCACGCGGTCCGGTGCGTGCTTTTGAGCGCGTCACCACTGCGTACAGCCCTGTTACCCGGGGTGACGGACCGAAAAGAGCGCCCCCAGCTCAGGTCGCCGACTTCGTCAGGTGAGCGTCCTTCTCGCGAGTCGAGGGCCTGTTCGTCGCGAGCACCGTCGCAAACCCCGAACGCCCTCGTGTCTCAGTGCTCTGACTCAGCCGATCGGAACGAACACGCGCTGCGAG
>VFKJ01000175.1 GCA_009885595.1 Myxococcales bacterium
CGCGGCTTGACGTTGAACTTGCGCTGGTGCGCCTGCTGAATGAAGTACTTCAGCATCGCGGCGGTGATCTCGAAGTCGGCGATGACGCCGTCCTTCATCGGGCGGATGGTGACGATGTTGCCCGGCGTGCGGCCGAGCATCTCCTTCGCTTCCTTGCCGACCGCGAGCACCTTCTTGCCGCCGCGCGCGTCCTGCTGCACCGCGACCACCGAGGGCTCATTCGAGACGATGCCCATGCCACGCACGTAGATGAGCGTGTTGGCCGTGCCGAGATCGATCGCGAGATCCCGCGAAAACAACGTGTGCAGCCAGTCGAACATTGATGGTTCCCGGGAAGCGGTGCGCGGTGTCGGAGTTGACCGCTGTGATTAACAGTATCGAGTTGCGAAGCGCGCGCCAAGAGGAAGGCGGAACGAAATCAGGCTGTTGGGGCTGTCGCGTTGCGTCACACATGTGGGTCCTCAACGTCACTCGCGGGAGCCCACCCGCGAGGGCCGATTTGCCGCCTCCCAGAACCCCCGACTCGCCAATACGGCGTGGTGGATCTGCAAAGAGAAAATCTCTCCCAGGAGCAGGGCAGGTATCTTCCGCCGCCATGAGTCCCGACGCTCCCGAAGTTCCCGATGAAGAGGCGCTCGACCAGGTCGACCCCATCGAAGACGCCTGGTTGATGCAGGAGCCAGAGCTGGTGGAAAAGCTCGCCCGCGAGCGCCTCGCCCTCGACTCGGAGGACGCCCAGAGCCAGGCCTGGCTGGGCCTGTCGTTGTGCGTCACCAACAAGCTGCCGGCGGGGCAAGCGGCGCTGAAGAAGGCCTTCGAGCAGATTCGCGCGCAGCTGGCGACCGCGCCCGATGAGGACGCGAAGCACATGCTCACCTGGGAGCTGCACGGCATCGCCAATCGCCTGGTCGACACGCTCGCGGAGAACCCCACCCTCGGGCTGCCGGCGGCGCAGTTCGTCATCGACGTCTTGAAGTTCGAGCACGCGCCCAGCCTGCGCATGCTCTCGGAAGACGTGGCCACCCGTGAGGGCGATCCAGTGAAGGCCGCCGGCTTCCTCAAGCGCGCGCTCGCCGTCGACGCGACCGACCCCGAGTCGCATTACCTCGCCGCCCGGCTGATGGCGCGCCTGGGCAAGAAGCCGCAGGTGCTCTCGCATCTGCAGAAGGCGCTCGACAACGCCGCCGGCACCATCGCGGTGCGCACCCTGGCGCGCTTCGAGCCAGACTTCGACGGCTTCCGAAAGGACAGCGAGTTCGCGGCGCTCATCGATCTGTTCCCGACCGATCCGGTGCTGCGCCCCATCTACGTCGCGCTCGACGCGGGCGACTTCGCCAAGGTGGTCGAGCTGTGCGCGGCCAACGGGAGCCAGGCGACGAACGCGCTCGACGTGCTCTACCCGTGGCGCGAGTCGCTCGAGCTGGTGCTCGATGGCGCTGAAGGTGCCGAGCAGGAGAAGGTGACGAAGGAGCTCGATCGCGTGCAGCAGGAGATCGAGGTCCACGAGGGCAAGGACGAAGAGAGCCCGGTGTACCAACGCTTCTGCGGAGACGCCTGAGGGCCGTGCGGGTTCATCTCGTCGACGGCACCTTCGAGCTGTTTCGGGCGCACTACAGCAAGCGCCCTCCGCACACTTCGCCTGAAGGGAAGGACCTCAAGGCCACCCTGGGCGTGGTGCAGTCGCTCATCAACCTGCTGCAGGACGCCTCCGAGAAGGCCACCCACGTGGCGGTCGCCTTCGACAACCCCATCGTCTCGTTCCGCAATGAGCTGTTCGAGGCCTACAAGACCGACGAGGGCATCGACCCTGCGCTGCGCGCCCAGTTCGACGACGTGGAGCAGGCGGTGGCGGCGCTCGGGGTGGTGGTCTGGCGGATGAAGGAGTTCGAGGCCGACGACGCGCTCGCCACCGCGGCGCTGCGGTTCGCGAAGGACCCGCGGGTGGAGCAGGTGCGCATTCTCACCCCCGACAAGGACCTGGGCCAGGTGCTCTCGGGCGCGCGCATCGTGCAGGTCGATCGCATTCGCCAGAAGCTGATCACCGAGGAGACGCTGTGGACCGACAAGCACCTGCGGCCGGCGAGCATTCCCGATTTCCTCGCGCTGGTCGGTGACACCGCCGATGGGATTCCCG
>VFKJ01000998.1 GCA_009885595.1 Myxococcales bacterium
CGCCCAGGGCTTCCTCGCCCAGCAGCGCGACGCCAAGAAGCTCAAGGCCTCCCGCCGGATGGAGAACTCGAAGCGCTGAGATTTCGAGTGGTTGGCAGCGACCGACCGAAGAGTTGGACGGGGCGGCAATGAGGGCCCCGACGTTCCGTAGTGTTGGACGTGCATGCGATGAACGTCCTCTCCCCGCTGTCCATGTCGCTGGGCATCATGGCCACCGAACCGGCGCACCCGTGGGTCGATGACGTTCGCCGCGCGCGCCGCGGTGACGGCAACGCGTTCGCAGCCCTGGTGAAGTCGGTGCAGCGCCAGGTCTACGGCCTGTGCCTGCGGCTCCTTCGCACCGAAGCAGAGGCCTCCGAGGTGGCGCAGGAGACCTTCCTGCGCGCCTACCAGAACCTCGATCGCTACGACGACGCCCGCCCGTTCGATCTCTGGGTGCTCACCATCGCGCGCAACCAGTGCCTCGATCTGCTGCGCCGCCGCCAGAAGATGAAGACCGACGACGTGGAGGATCACGCGCACTCGTTGTCGAGCGGCGAGCCCACGCTCGAGGAAGGCGCGATCGCCAACCAGGAGCGCCGGTCGCTGGAAGAGGCGATGAACACCCTCTCGGTCGACGATCGCGAGGTGCTCGCCCTCTATTACGTGCAGAAGCGCACCACGAAGGAGATCGCCGAAGTGATGGACGTCGCCCCCGGCACGATCATGGCGCGGCTGTTTCGTGCCCGAGAGAAGCTGCGCAACAAGATGCTGGCGGCCGAGACGAAAGGAGCTGCGTGATGAGTGAACCGAACGATCCCGAACTCGAAGCGCTGCTCGCCGAGCTCGCCCCTTCCGAAGCCGAGCGCGCCACCCTGCTCGAGGAGCACCGCCAGCTGGAGAAGGATCTGCTGCGGCTGGCCGATCCGCTCCCGCCCCCCGACTTCCTGAGCCTGGTGATGACGAAGGTGGCCGAAGCCCCCGCTCGCCCCGTCTCGCGCGCCGACGTCTGGTCGGCCGTGGCCATCATCGGGGTGACGATCTCGCTCGCGGTGATCGCCCTGCTGGTCTCTGGCGGCGTGACGGGCGGCTTCGGCCTCGCGCTGGCCTCGATGGTGGTGAAGCTGCGTGAAGCGCTGGTCGCCTCGGAGAGCGCGCTGCTCGCCCTGTGGACCACCGCCGCGCTTCCGATGGTCCTGGGTCTCTGCCTGCTCCTCGCTGCGACGCTCACGGCGTTCCGGCGACTGGTGCAGCCTGCGCACGTGAAAGTGGTGTCGTGATGATGATGGCAATGATGGCAGCGATGACGCTGGCGGCGGCTCCGATCTCGATGGAGTTCGACGGTTCGCTCAAGGACGGGCTCAAGCAGCTCGCGCAGAAGAGCGGGCTCAACCTGGTGGTGATCGGCGAGTTCGACGAGCACGTGAACCTGAACCTGCCCTCGGTGAACGGCGAAGAGGCGCTGGAGACCATCGCGCAGGCGTACGGGCTCCAGGTGACGCGCGCGGCCAGCAGCAAGATGTGGGTCATTCGTCGCGCCGAAGCGCCGCCGGTGGTGCCGGTGGTGGCCGCAGTCCCGGTGCCCCAGGTGCCGCTCAAGTCCGTCAGCCCCGACGCCGCCCGCGAGGCCGCCGATCGTGCTCGCGAAACGGCAGACCAGCTGCGCGACCAGGCCGAGGGGCTGCGGGAGAAGGCCGAGTCGATGCGCAACGCGACCCAGGACGCCCGGGAGAAGGCCCAGGAAGCAGCGGACGACGCGCGGGAGCAGGCGCAGGACGCCGCTGAGCAGGCCCGCGAGGAGGCGCAGGAAGCCGCCGAGGCGGAGCGGGAGCGCGCCGAGGCGCTGCGCGATCAGGGGCAGGCCCAGGCCGACCTCTCGCGAGCGAAGGCCGAGCTCGAGCGGCACCGGGTGAGCACCGGCGGGCCGGTGACGGTGGAGAAGGGTTCGCGCGTCGACACCGCGGTGGCGTACGGCGGCCCGGTGATCGTCGAGGACGACGCGGTCGTCGAGGGTGACGCGGTGGCTTTCGGCGGCGACGTGATCTTGAAGAAGGGCGCGGTCGTCGAGGGTGACGCGGTGTCGTTCGGCGGCACCGTGGTGAAGGGCGAAGGCTCGGTGGTGCACGGGGAATCGGTGTCGATGGGCGGCTCGGGCATCGGTACGGCGGTCGCTCGCAACGTCCTCAAGGGCCAGCGGTCGGCCGGGGTGACGGAGCGGGAAGACGCGCAGGACTCCAAGGGCGGCTTTGGGCGCGGGCTGGCCCGGTTCCTCCTCGAGTTCGCGGCGCTGTTCGGGCTGGGGTTCATGATGATGATGTTCGCTCCGCAGCGCATGAAGGCGCTGGAGGCCACCATCAAGACCGAGCCGGTGAAGAACGGGTTGGCCGGGCTGCTGGGCGCGCTGGCCCTCTTTCCCCTGACGATCATCCTGGTGGTGACGCTGGTGGGCATTCCGGTGGCGCTGGTGATGTGGGCGGCGCTGCCGCTGGTGGCGACCATCGGGCTGGCGGCGGTGGCCAACGTGGTGGGCGCGAAGCTGCCCACCGGCAAGCTGCGCAAGACCCAGGCGCTGGTGCTCGCGGTGGGGCTGCTCGCGATGCTGCTCTCGATGCAGGTGCCGGTGCTCGGCGTGCTGGTGGCGATGATCGCGGTGGCTGTTGCCTTCGGCGCCATCATCCGCACCCGGTTCGGGCAGAACACCCGCGGCACCCCGATGCTCGACCCGATGCGGAACACCTCGCCGGTTCTGTAACCTCCTGTCTCCCTCTCCCCTGCGGGGGAGAGGGTCGGGGAGAGGGCTTACCCAACACGCCTCTCGCCGGGCCCCGGGTCACCGTCGGGGCTGTCCAGCTGTCGGGTTGCAGATATCTGCCTGGCCTGTTGTGCTCATCTGCATGCGGACCACCCTGGACCTCAACGACCAACTGGTGCGGCGCGCGAAGAAGGCGGCCGCCGACCGCGGCACCACCCTCACCGCGCTGATCGAGGACGCGCTGCGGGAGAAGCTGACCCGCCCCGCCCTTCCGCGGGGCAAACGAAGAGTCCTGCCCACCTTCAAGGGGGATGGGCTTCAGCCCGGAGTCGAGCTGAGCAGCACGTCGGCGCTACTCGACTTGCTGGACGACGATGCTGCTCCTGGAGGCCCATATCCCGCTCCGCGCTGAGGCAGGCAAGGCGTCCCGGAGCATCGGGCGTGGTCGCGGTGGCCAGTGCTGCCGGCGGTCACGCTGGCTTGCTTCGGCCACGATGCTGGCCACCGGAAAGGCGCGGCGTCTTCAGGTCGCTCACTCGAACATCGCTCATCAAGAACTCGTGACAGAGAGCACCGGCCTCCTCAACCGAAGCCAGGACCCCAAGCTCTGAGTCTCCAGATCGAGACAACACAGCCGGGTCGCGGTTCGTTGCCAGCCAATACCGGAGTTCCCCTCGTACTCGTTGCAGCACCAACCGTCTCGGTCGATCAATGGCATCGACAAGTACAGGACGATCGAGAGACCTTACCTCCTCGAAGCTCATCCCCGCGTCCCAGAGAAAATCTACGAATACGTCGATCGAAGAGATCAAGCAGTAGTTGCCCTGCGCTTGAAGGATGCGGCTCAGCTCGACTTCGAGAGCCATCGCGTTGTTCCCGTCCTTAGTGAAGCCCAAGCGACGCTCCGTATTCGGTGTGCGGCATGATTCATCGACGGGCTGCGCGACGCACCCGGCTTCATCCTGCTCGAACCCGGCCGCAGCACTGGTCGCTGATGGAGCGACTGCGTTTCCGCCACCCGCTCGCCTGAGCGTCACCCCGC
>VFKJ01000008.1 GCA_009885595.1 Myxococcales bacterium
CCTACGACCTTCTGGGCGGTGCTGGGGCCCTTGAGGGTGAGGCGGTCGTCAGAGCTGAAGGTCACCTCCATCTGCGGACACGGCGGCGAGTCGAACCAGCGCATTGGAGGACACTATCAACAACTGTCTCCCTCACCCCCGCGGGGGACCCTTCGACTTCGCTCAGGAGGTCGGGGAGAGGGCTTAGAGCAGTGCGATCCCCGCGGTCGTGGTCGCTGATCAACAAGCCCTCTGCGCGAGGGAGACAGTTCGCGATTCTTCCGCTCGCGCAGCGTAGATTCCGCGCCCCATGTCCCAGCCGCCCGTCGTCCCGAAGCATGCCCGCGTCGTCGTCATCGGAGGCGGCGTCATCGGCGCCTCCGTCGCCTACCACCTCGCCCACGCAGGCTGGAAAGACACGGTGCTGCTCGAGCGCGACAAGCTCACCTCCGGCACCACCTGGCACGCGGCCGGGCTGATGGTCACCTTCGGCAGCACCTCGGAGACCTCGACCGAGATGCGCAAGTACACGCGCGATCTCTACGCCCGGCTCGAGGCCGAGACCGGCCAGGCCACCGGCTTCAAGCCCTGCGGCTTCATCGAGGTCGCCGCCGACGTCGATCGCCTCGAGGAATACCGGCGCGTCTCTTCGTTCAACCGCTACTGCGGCATCGACGTGCAGGAGATCAGCCCCGGCCAGGTGAAGGAGCTCTTCCCCATCGCGCGGGTCGACGACATCCTCGCCGGCTTCTACGTGAAGGCCGACGGCCGGGTGGATCCCGTGGACGTCACCATGGCGCTGGGCAAGGGCGCGAAGCTCCAGGGCGCCACCATCCTCGAGGGGGTGCCTGCGCTGGGCGTGGTGATCAAGAACGGCGCGGTGCGCGGCGTCGACACGCCCTACGGCACCATCGAGTGCGAGTTCGTCGTCAACTGCGCCGGCATGTGGGCGCGGCAGCTGGGCGCGAAGAGCGGCATCAACATTCCTCTGCAGTCCGCCGAGCACTACTACCTGATCACCGAGAAGATCGAAGGCATCGACCGCAACTGGCCCGTGCTCGAGGACCCGGGCTCCTACGGCTACTTCCGCGAGGAAGGCGGCGGCCTGATGGTCGGCCTGTTCGAGCCTTTGTGCGCGCCGTGGAAGATCGGCGGCGTGCCCGAAGACTTCAGCTTCGGCGAGATCCCCCCCGACTGGGACCGGATGACGCCGTACCTGCAGAAGGCGATGTCGCGCGTGCCGGTCTCCGAGAGCGCGGGCTTGAAGAAGTTCTTCTGCGGCCCTGAGAGCTTCACGCCTGACCTGCGCCCCGTGGTGGGCGAGGCGCCCGAGGTGAAGAACTACTTCGTGGCCGCCGGGCTCAACTCCATCGGCATCCTCACCGGCGGCGGCATGGGCCGGGTGATGGCGCACTGGATCATGAACGGCCGACCCGACGTCGACGTCACCGGCATGAACATCGATCGCCTGCACGGCTACCAGAGCAACCCCGAGTACCGCCGCACCCGCACCGTGGAGTCGCTGGGCATGGTGTACCAGTGCCACTACCCCACGCGCTCGATGACCACCGCGCGCGACGCCAAGCGCTCGGCCATTCACGAGCGGCTCGCCGCGCAGGGCGCGTACTTCAAGGACGTCAGCGGCTGGGAAGGCGCCGACTGGTTCGCCGGCCAAGGCAAGACGCCTGACCCGGGGCCGCTCTCGTGGGGCCGGCAGCACTGGTACAAGAACTGGGAAGAGGAGCACCGCGCCACCCGCGAGGGCGTCATCCTCATGGACATGTCGTTCATGTCGAAGTTCCGCGTGGAGGGCAAAGACGCGGGCCGGCTGCTCAACCAGCTCTCCGGCAACAACGTCGACGCCGAGCCCGGGCGCATCACCTACACGCAGTGGCTGAACGAAGGCGGCACGCTCGAGGCCGACCTCACCGTCACCAAGTTCGACGATCGCCACTACTTCGTGGTCGCCTCGGACACGGCGCATCGGCACGTCGAGACGAAGATGAAGCGGCTGTTCGCCGACAACCACGCGTTCTGCTCAGACGTCACCTCGGCCTACGCGCAGATCAACATCCAGGGGCCGCGCTCGCGTGAGCTGATGCAGTCGCTCACCACGGCGAACCTTTCCAACGAGGCCTTCCCCTTCCGCGCGGTGACCGAGCTGGACTTAGGCTTCGCGCGCGTCATCTGCGTGCGCATCACCTACCTCGGGGAGCTCGGCTACGAGCTCTACATCCCCTCCGAGCAGGCGATTCACGTCTACGACCGCCTGGTGAAGGCGGGCGAGCCGCTGGGCCTTCGCCACGCGGGCCTCAAGGCGCTCGCCTCGCTGCGCATGGAGAAGGGCTACCGCGACTTCGGGCACGACATCGACAACACCGACTCGGTGCTCGAGGCGGGCTTAGGCTTCGCGGTCGACTTGAAGAAGCCCGACGGCTTCATCGGCAAGGAAGCGGTGCTGCGGAAGAAGGCAGAAGGTCCGCTGAAGCGCCGCATCGTGCAGGTGCTCTGCAAGGACCCCGCGCCGTTGATGTTCCACGCGGAGCCCGTGTGGCGCGACGGCAAGGCGGTCGGCTACGTGCGCGCGGCGAGCTACGGCTTCACCGTCGGCGGCGCGGTGGGCCTGGCGATGATCGAAGGCGGCGCCGAGGTGGTCGATCAGAAGTTCATCGAGTCAGGCACCTGGGAGCTGGAGATCAACGGCAAGCGCTACCCGGCGCTGGCCTCGCTGAAGCCGCTCTACGATCCCGAGATGAAGAAGGTGAAGGCCTGACCTGAGCGCGAAGCCGGCGACGACGCCGTGCGCTCAGGCAGCGCCGCTGATGCTTTAGTTGATGCCCGGCGCACACCTGCCATTGGTGCACACGCTCGAGGCGCACTGCGTGCCGGCCGTGCAGTTGCCGCCCTCGGGCAGCCCGCAGATGCCGACGTTGCAGAGCCCGTTCGCGCAGTCCGCGTTCACGGTGCACGCCGAGCCGTTGGGCAGTTGCGCGCCGCCGTCACGGCGATCCACTTCGATCAGGGTGTCGTCGCGGCAGCCGTACACGATGCTCACCCGCGCCGAGGGGTCGGTCGCGACCAGGGTGCACAGGCCGCCGTAGAAGGTGATGCGCACCGTGGCCGGCGAGTAGTCCCAGCCGTTCGCGTGCGAGACGTCGCGGTTCTGCAGCACGCCGTTCACGTAGACGAACACCTTCGAGGGGTCCGGAGGCGCCATCGCCAGCCGGTACTCGCAGCCCAGCGCGCCCTGCGCGATGAGGTTGAAGGCCGCCAGCAGGCCCGGCGCGTCATCGGCCTGGTAGTACTTCGGCGTGCCCGGCCGCGGGGTGCCGCCCGCCGTGGCGAGGTCCGCCAGGTTGGTGGCGTCCACCTGCCCACCGAAGCCGATCACGAAGGTCTTGATGCCCTTCATCGCCAGGTTGTCCGCGGCCGCCTGCACGCCGTTGCCGTTGCAGGTCTCCGTGCCGTCGGTCACCAGCATCACGTAGTTCGCGCGCGTGGCGTCGACCAGCTCAGGCACCAGGCCTGCCGAGGTGAGCACGCCGCCGATGGGGGTGTTGCCGCCCGGGGCGTTCTGGTCGAGCGCCGCGGCGATCGCCGAGGCCTTGCGATCACCCACCGTCACCGCCGTGGGTCCGGCCACGCAGCGCAGCGCCGTGGTGCCGCCCGCGGGGAAGAGGCCCAGCCCGAACTGAATCTGCGCCTCGTACTGCGCGGTCACCTGCTTGATGGCCGTGGTCGCGATGGACCACTTGCTGGAGCCGTTGGTGACGATGGGTTCGTTCATCGAGCCCGACTTGTCGAACGCGATGTACATGTTCGAGTTCACCTTCACCGCCTGGAACAGCTCGCCGCCGCAGGTGGTCGGGCCGCCGTCGGGGTTCGCCTTCGCGCACTGGCCATTGGCACCGCAGGTCGAGCCGGGGTTACAGCCGGCGCTGCGGCAGTCGCTCACGCAGCGCCCCAGCGAGTCGCACAGCTGGCCTGCCGCGCAGTCTTCCTTCACGCCGCAGCCGGTGCCCGGCACGCAGCCGCCCACGCGCGAGCACTTCTCGCCCGCCGCGCAGTCCGCCGCGGTGGTGCACTTCGCGGTGCAGGTGCCGCTCTCCAGGCACACCGCGGTGCTGCCGCAGCTCCCCGGGCCCTGGCAGCTCTGCGCGCAGGTGCCCGCGCTGGTGCAGGCCTGGCCCGTCAGGCAATCGGAGTCGGCGCCGCAGCCCGTCTTCGGCACGCAGCCGTGCGAGGTCGAACACTTCTCATCGCTGGCGCAGTTGGTGTCGTTGGCGCACTTGCTGGCGCAGGTCCGGGTGTCCAGACAGGTCAGCGTCGATGAACAATCGGTGCCTGATTGGCAAGGTGCTCCGAGCGCTCCGGGACAGCTGCAGGCGCCCAGGAGCAGGGTGGAACAGCTGACGACGAAGACCAACCATCGGAATGAGTGCGTCATGCGTGCTCCTGCCTGTCGTCGAAACGCTCCGCCCCACCAGGCGCAGGTCAGACTCTCTCATGCCTCGGGGTGATCGCGCTCCATGTCGGGAATTGCGGCACAGCGTCGCCCCGACGTTATGACGACGGGCATGTGGCGCCTTCCTCTCTCACTGTTCTTGTTTTCGGTTTCCGCGCACGCCTGGACGCTCGATGTTTCGGCCACGGCGTTGGCGGTGAAGACGTGGAAGGCGGGGGCTGTTTCCGGGCTCGCGCACGATCACGTGGTGCGGGCCTCGAAGTTCGCGGGCAGCGCCTCGCTCGATGAAGCGGGTTCTCCAGAGTCGCTCCGGCTCGAGCTGGTCGTCGACGTCAACGCCCTCACGCCCGACGCGCCGGAGGACCGTCGCAGCTACCACCTGCCCAACACGCCCGTGCCGGAGAAGGATCGCAAGAAGGTGAAGGAAGCGATGCTCGGTGACGGGCAGCTCGATGCCGCGAAGTTTCCGACCATCTCGTTCGCGGTGAGCCGGGTGTACCGCGAGGAGAGTGGCGTCCTGCAGTGCCTGGGGAAGCTGACGCTGCACGGGGTGACGAAGGAGCTGCGCTTTCCCATCAAGGTGAAGTCCACCGAGGGGAAGATGGAAGGTGACGCGCAGGTGAAGTTCAAGACCAGCGACTTCGGGGTGAAGCCGTACAGCGCGGCGCTCGGGCTGATCAGGAACAAGGACGAGGTCGAGCTCGTCGTTCACGTGGTGATCGCGCGCTAGCTCCCTCTCCTCCACAGGAGGAGAGGGTTGGGGAGAGGAGGCGAGCACGGGAGTACTGCCGACCGGCGGAGCAGAGAAGGCCTTCGACCCCTCTCCCCGAGACTATTTGCCGTTCTTGCCCACGCCCTGCAGCGCGTTCACCACCGACACCACCTGCGCCACCA
>VFKJ01000981.1 GCA_009885595.1 Myxococcales bacterium
GCAGGCGAAGCGCTCGGTGGAGAACACCGTCTTGCCGCAGGCGACCGCCAGCCCCGCGCAGACGCAAAAGAAGGCGAGCCGCTTCAAGGCGACACGCCCGCGAAGGCGAAGGAGGCGTCGAGGGGCACCGTCAGCACCGCCCCACCCGCGGCCGGCGTCAGCCTGAGGCGCTCGAAGAGCACCAGCCCCGCACCCGCGGCGGCCAGCACCCCGGCAGAGACGAAGAGGGCGGTGGCCACGCCCGCGTCCCCGCTGACGCGAGCGTCGAGCGCGAAGGCCTCGCGCTGGGTGAGCGAGGTGATGCGCCCGGCGGAGTCCCGGCTCGCCCCTGCCAGCGCGCGCTGCGCGTCTTGCGAGGCGACGGCGAAGCCCGTGCCCAGGCCTAAGGCCAGCAACCCGGCAGCCCCGGCGGCCAGGCCCACCGCCCCCAGCGTGCCCAGCAAGGGCGAGGGCGCGGTCGACTTCACCTCGACCGTCATCACCTGGAGCGGCTCGATGCGCAGCGGCGCCGGCTCCGAGCCCCACTCGTACAGGGTGGAGCCCTGGAGCCCAAGCACCCGCCCCCAGACCTCGACCCGCTTGTCCCGTGGCCAGGGCGCGGGCTGGGACTCTGCGAACGGCAGGGCCACGCGCTGCACTGCGCCGTCGGGCTCGCGCCAGGAGAGCTCGAGCTGCCGGGAGAAGCCCGGGGCGTCTCTGGTGGCGCGCACCAGGCCCCCCTCGAAGCGCAGCGACACCGTGCCGGCGCGCACCGCTGCCGCGCGCGCCGCCGAGACGAAGGTGCGCACGCGCGGGCCGTACTGTTCGGGGAGCACCCACTCGGGCGCGAAGCTGAACAGCCGGCGAAAGGTCTGCCCCGCTTCGGCTTCCCGCTTGAGGCCCAGCAAGGCCAGCGCGCGGGTGTAGAACCAAGAGGTCAGCTCGACCCGGTCCCACTGCTTGATGGTGTCCTCGGCAGGCAGCTTGTCGAGCGCGACCTGGTACTGGAGGTCGTCGAGGGCGCGGGTGGCCTCGTGCAGTTGTTCGGGTGCGGCCCCCAGCACGCCCGCCGCCAGCAGCATCACGTGAATCACGAGCGCGAGCCTACCCTGTCGCGGCGGGGGTTCATCCCCGCAGATCAATCGCCCTTCGGCGTGCGTGGGTTAACCTTGCCCCCCGCAATGAGTGCAGTGCCCTTCCAGGCCCAACAGCGCTTCGGTCAGTACACGCTCCTGCGACCGATCGCGGTGGGCGGCATGGCCGAGGTGTGGCTGGCCAACCTGGCCGGCGTGCAGGGCTTTCAGAAGAAGGTCGCCCTCAAGCGGATGACGGGCACCATCGCGGAGCAGCCTCAGTTCGTGACGATGTTCCTCGACGAGGCGCGGCTGATGTCGGGGCTGACGCACCCGAACATCTGCCAGGTGCTCGAGCTGGGGCAGACCGAAGACAACTTCTACGTGGCGATGGAGTTCATCGACGGGCAGACGGTGCAGCACCTGATGCGCGCCGTCACCCGCGCCAACCAACGGCTGCCGATCGAGCTGGCGGTCAAGATCGCCCGCGACGCCGCCGACGCCCTCCACTACGCGCACACCCGGAAGGGCGAGAGCGGCGCTCCGCTCAACATCATCCACCGCGACGTCTCCCCGCAGAACATCATGGTGACGTACGAGGGCGTGCCGAAGCTGCTCGACTTCGGCATCGCCAAGGCCGCGACGCGCGCCAACTCCACCGAGGTGGGTCAGCTGAAGGGGAAGCTCTCGTACATGCCCCCCGAGCAGGCCCGGGGCGAGCTGCTCGACCCTCGCGCCGATCAGTTCTCTTTAGGCGTGGTGCTGTTCGAGATGCTGACGCACACCCGCCTCTATCCGCCCCTCAAGGAGATGGATCTCTTCCGCGCGGTGGCGCTGGCCGACACGCCGTACCAGACGCCCCGCGAGCGCGAACCCTCGGTGCCCGAAGAGCTCAGCGAGCTGGTCGCGCGCATGATGTCGCGCTCGCCTTCAGACCGCTTCCCTTCCCTGGCCGAGGTCAAAGATCAGCTGACCGCGTACCTGCACGAGCACGCGCACGCCATCTTCTCCAATGAAGCGCTCGCGCAGTTCATGCTGGCCACCTTCCCGCTCTCCGAGCGCGAAAAGCTGGCCGCCAGCGAGCCCTCGTTGCCGCTGGTGGCGGGGAGGATGAGCGCCTCGTCGGCCCGGAGGCGAAGGCGGCCCCTGTGGGTGGCCCTGGGGCTGTTGGGGTTGCTGGGCACCGGTGCGCTCGCGGCCTTCGCGCTCTGGCCTTCCGCGGGCGCGCCGCAGGTGGCCGACGACGACCTGCTTGCCCCGCCCGTCGACGTACGTGCGCAGGAGATCGCCACGGTGCTGGACCCGGCTTCCCTGCCGGAGCCGGAGCCCGACCCGCTGCCTGCGCTGACGCCCTCTCCCCCGCCTACGCCCTCGCCTACGCCCACGCCCACGAGGAAGCGGGGCAAGCGCGCGCCCGCGGGAAAGGGGCTGTTGTCCCTTCAGACCGTGCCGTGGACGAACGTGATGTTCGGGAAGAAGAACCTGGGCGAGACGCCGCTGGTGGGCGTGAGCTTTCCCGTGGGGAAACACCGGCTGGTGCTGGTCAACGACGAGCGAAAGCTGCGCACCACCATCGAGGTGGAGATCAAGCCCAACCAGACGACCACCTTGAGGTTGAAGCTTTGAGTGAGGGCCCCTCACCCTGACCCTCTCCCCGCTTCGCAGGGAGAGGGGATTAGGTGCCGAACTCGCTCCACCGCGGCGAGGCCGCGAAGGCCGCGTGAATGAGCCCGACGTGCGAGTACGCCTGAGGGAAGTTCCCCCACATCACGTTGGTCACCGGATCGAGATCTTCCGCGAGCAGGCCCAAGGGTGACTTCACGTCGCGCACCCGGTTGAGCAGCGCACGCGCTTCGTCGTCGCGCCCCAGCCGCGCCATCGCTTCGATCAACCAGAACGTGCACAGGCTGAAGGCGATCTCCGGCACGCCCAGCCCGTCGTTGGTGCGGTAGCGAAGCAGCCAGCCGTGGTGGTTCAAGTCTGCCTGCACCGCCGCCACGGTCGCGTGCATGCGGGGATCATCGGGCGTCAGCAGCCGCAGGCTCACGGCCTGGAGCAGCGCCGCGTCGACCTCGGTGCCCCCGTAGTCCGCCACCAGGTTGCCGCGCTTGGGGTCGATCGCCTTCACCAGCAGCTCTTCCCGAATCCGGTCGGCGGCGGCGGCGAACTCCGGCGCGTCGATCGGCCGGTGAATGCTGGCGATGCGGCTCATGCGATCCGCCGCGGCCCAGCACATCATCGAGCTGAAGGTCTGCGGCCTCCACTCGGCGCGGATCTCCCAGATGCCGGCGTCGGGCTGCCCCGCCACCTGGATCGCCCGCCGGGTGAGGCGGGTCACCAGGTCGAGCACCGGCGCGGTCACCTGTTCCTTGAAGCGCGCGTCGAGGAACAACGGCGTGAGCGCGAGCACCATCTCGCCGAACACGTCGTTCTGGGTGTGCAGCGCCGCGCCGTTGCCCACCCGCACCGGCCCGTGCCCCTGGAAGCCCGGCCAGTGCGCGAGGATCTCCTCGTTGAGATCGGCCTTGCCGTCAATTCGATACAAGGGCGCGAGCGCGAGGTCGGGCGCCGACGAGGCGACGTTGAGCAGGTAGTGAATGAACTGCTCGCGCTCCTCGAAGTGCCCCAGCAGCCGGAACGCCCCCAGGGCGTAGAAGGCGTCGCGCAGCCAGCAGTAGCGGTAGTCCCAGTTGCGGCCGGAGCCCGGCGCTTCGGGGATCGAGGTGGTCAGCGCCGCCACGATGGCGCCGGTGTCTTCGAAGCAGTGCAGCTTGAGCGCGAGGGCCGAACGAATGACCTCTTCCTGGTACGCCGGGGGGATCTCGCAGTTCTTCACCCAGTGCTGCCAGTAGCGCACCGTCTCCCGCAGGAACCGATCGCACAGCGGGTCGAGCGGCTCTTCCACCGGTTGGCCCCAGGAGAAGACGAAGTGCTTGCGCTCGGTCAGCGCGAACGGCTCGTCGTTCAGGTACGCGAGCGGCGCGTCGGTGGTGAGCCGCACCTCTGACTGGTAGCCCTGGAACGAGAGGTGGTGCGAGCCGTACTCCCGCCGCGGCCGCTCGCGGCTCCACCCCAGAATGGGGTCGCACAGCACCCGAATGCGCGGCGTGCCCGAGAGCGGCTCCACGATGCGCAAAAGCTTGGTGGGGCGGAAGCTGCGCTCGTACTGAATGAAGCGCGGCGCGAAGTCGAGCACGCGGAACGAGCCGTCCGCGGTGACGAAGCGCGTCTCGAGCACGTTGGTGTTGGGCAGGTAGCGCTGCGTGCCCTCCTGCGGGGTGGCGGGGCCGATGGAGAAGCGCCCGCCGCGCTCGTCATCGAGCAGCGCCGCGAACATCGGCGGCGAGTCGAAGCGCGGCATGCACGCCCACACCATCGAGCCATCGCGGTGAACCAGCGCTGAGAGCTGACAGTTTCCAATCAAGCCGAGGTCGGCGAGCTTCATGGGTGACGAACTAACGCCCGATGGTGGGGGGTGCTGCAAGGCTTGTCATCGACGGAGTCGATGGACCACTGTCGACGATGCGCTTGAGAAGGGCGCGCGCCGCGCCCACGCCCGACACCCGGTAGCGCGCCGCGCTCTGGCCGGTGCCGACGTGTACGCCCACCGCGCCGGGCGGGAGCGCCGCGAAGAGGGCCTCGTCGGCGCGGTCGTCTCCCAGCGGCACCACGGTGGCGCCCGGCGCGCTGGCGAGGATCTCCGGCAGCACCGCCCCCTTGTTCACCCCCCGCAGCCGCACCTCCAACACCCGCGAACCCTCGAGCACCTCGAACTCCCCCGCCTGGGGGTCGGCCGCCAGCACGGCGCGCAGCTCCTCCAACCGGCGGCGGGCCAGCTGCGGCTCGGTGGCCCGGTAGTGAAAGGCGAGCGCGCCCGATTTCTCCTCGAGCAGAGCGCCGTCGGTCCGCTGCACGACCCGCGCCATGCTGCTGCGAACGGGGTCCAGCCACGAAGGCGGTAACGGGCGGCGGCTGCGCCACTCCGCGCGGCGCTCGAAGCGCGACCAGAGCCCATGCTCCGCGTGGAGGCCGAGGTCGAGCTCGCCCAGGAACGCTTCCAGCGAGTCCCGGGAGCGGCCCGAGACGACGTGCACCGAGGTGCCCGCGCGCGCGCTCAGCCGCCGGAGCAGCTCGAGCAGCGCTTTGTCGGGCGTGGCGGTGCGGGGGCTGGGCGCGAAGTCGACCAGGGTGCCGTCGTAGTCGAGCACCAGCAGCAGGCGCGGCGCGTTCATCACGATCGCCATCGCCTGCTCCAGGGCCACGGAAGGCGAGGTGGCCGTCTCGGTGGGGCTCTGCTCCAGCGCGTCGAGGAAGCTTTTGGCCCATTGAGCGACGGGCGCGGAGTGCACCGTCTTGCGCAGCCCCGACATGCGCAGGCGCTGCTCGTAGGGCGGCATCTCGATCGCCCGCATGATGGCCCAGGCGAAGGCGTCGAGATCGTAGGGGTTGATCTGCAGCGCCTCGTGTAGCTCGGTGGCCGCGCCCGCGAACTCGGAGAGCACCAGCACGCCGTCGTCATCGACGCGCGAGGCGACGTACTCCTTGGCCACCAGGTTCATGCCGTCACGCAGGGGCGTCACCAGCATCACGTCGGCGGCCACGTAGAGCGCGGACAGCTCGTCGGGCTCGACCGCGCGGTGGAGCAGGTGCAGCAGCGTGCGGGTGGGTGACCCGAAGGCGCCGTTGATGCGCCCCACCAGCTCGTTCACCTCGGCCCGATAATCCGCATAGGCGCCGACCTGCTCGCGCGTGGGCACCACCAGCTGAATGATGTGGAGCTGATCCTTCAGCTCGGGCCGCAGCTTGAGCATGCGCTCGAACGCGAGGATCCGCCGCACGTGACCCTTGGTGTAGTCGAAGCGATCGACCGAGAGCAGCAGCTTGCGGCCCTGCGAGTCGGCGCGCAGCGCTTCCACCCGGGTGCGCACCTCGGGCGTGGCCGCGCGCGTGGCGAAGGCGTCGGCGTCGATGCCGATGGGAAACGAGGCCACCCGCACCGGCCGCCCGCTGTCCGAGAGCACGTCGCCAGACAGCTCGAGCCCCAGCAACTGCGAGCACGCGTACGCGAAGGAATACGCGAAGCCCGCGGTGTGAAAGCCCACCACGTCGGCACCGATCATTCCGCGCAGCACCTCGTTGCGCCGCGGGAGAATACGGAAGACCTCCGGCCCCGGAAACGGGACGTGCAGGAAGAAGCCGATGCGCGCGCCCGGGCAGCGGTAGCGCAGCATCGAGGGCAGCAGGGTCAGGTGGTAGTCGTGCACCCAGATCAGATCGCCCGGCCGCCAGTGGCTTGCGACCGCGTCGGCGAAGCGCTCGTTGACCGCATGGTAAGCAGGCCAGTCGTCCACGTCGTCGAACCGCACCTTCTCCAGCAGGTAGTGGCTCAGCGGCCAGAGCACGCCGTTGCAGTACCCGTCGTAGTAGGCCTTCACCTCGGCCGGGGTGATGTGAATGGGCACCGCGCGATGCGGCACCAGCGCGCGCGCGACCTCGGCCTCGGGCACCCCTTCCACCAGGCCTGGCCAGCCGAACCACAACGAGTCACCCGCGTCGTGCACGCTGGCCAGCGCCGTGGCCAGCCCCCCAGAGGAAGGGTGCACCTGCAAGCCGCCCTCCCCGTTCGTCAGGGTGACCGGCAGGCGGTTCGACACCAACAGCACGCGGGACTGCATGAGATTCCACTACCCAGCGGCCCCTGCCCGCGCATCCCGGTAACAAGCGGGAGCGGCGGCCATTATCTGGTGAGTATGGTGCGCATCCCCATCGCCACGTACCGGCTGCAGCTGCAGCCGGCGTTCGGGTTCGACCAGGCCGCGAAGCTGGCGGCGTACCTCGATCTGCTCGGGGTCACCGATCTGTACGCGTCTCCCATTCTCACCGCCCGCCCCGGCAGCCTGAGCGGCACCGAGGTGGTCGATCATTCCCGCTTGAACCCTGAGCTCGGCGGCGCCGAGGCCTTCGAGCGGCTCTCTGAGGCGCTGAAGAAATACGAGCTGGGCCTGCTGGTGGACGTGGTGCCCGGCTACATGAGCGCGCACGCGCCGCTCAATGGCTGGTGGACCGACGTGCTCGAGGACGGCCCCGGGTCGCCTTTCGCCGAGGCCTTCGACATCGACTGGCGTCCGGCGAACCCGGCGCTGGTCAACCGGGTGCTCTTGCCGATTCTCCGAGAGCCCTCCAGCCAGGCCCTGGAGACGGGCGCGCTGCAGGTGGAGCACCATCA
>VFKJ01000512.1 GCA_009885595.1 Myxococcales bacterium
GCACTCTACCAGTGAGCATCGACAAGTGCCCAAGCGGGGTGGTCTCCCGTCCGCCAATTCTGCGTTCCCTGACCGGTGTGCCGGGCGCCGTTTTTCGCAGGCCATGTGGCCGAGCGGGGCGAGTTCACTGCACCCCTGCCGCGTCCAGGACGACGAAGCGTCCCGGTCCGAGGAGTTCCGTGTGCCGCTCGATGCGATGTCCGTTGATCGCTCACGCCTCCTCCCGCGGAGCCGCCGCCTCCTCCTGCGGACCCGAACGCCGGGTGGACCTTCATTCCGCAGGGCACCAGGCGCGCGACGTTCCCCCAGGGCCAGACCGGCCCGGGCACCACCGGCTACGCCTTCACCGTCAGCATCCCCGCGTCGCGCGTCTACCGCATGAAGTACGAGGTGATGCCCGAAGGGAACTTCGACTTCCGCGCCGGCGGCAAGCTGCCCGGCCCCGGTGGTGGCAGCACGCCCGCGGGCGGCAGCCAGGCGACCAACGGCTACAGCGGCCGGCTGATGTGGAACCACGGCGGCCGGCTCAGCTTCTACTTCTACCGGGTGACCGGCGGCGTCGGCGGCATCGACACCGGCGGCTACGGCACCCACTGGATGTGGGCGGCCGACGCGAAGCTCAAGCCGGGCCAGTGGAACACCATCGAGATCGCCGTCGACATGAACACCGGCGAGACCATCGGCTACCTCGACGGCGTCGAGAAGGCGCGGCAGTCGCTGAGCTACCTGTGGAACACCACCGACAAGATCGTCTTCTCGGCGTTCTTCGGCGGGCAGGGCGCGGCGTACGAGCCCTCGAAGGACGAGGCGATGGGCTTCCGCAACATGTACGTGAAGGCCGGCAACTAAACGCAGCTGCAGGCTTCGTCACCTGAGCCGCTCGTCCTCGAGAAGGGCGGGCGGCTCGTGGTGTGTTTTTCAGTACCGCACGCCGACCAGCAACCTCCCCGAGAAGCCCGAGAGCGGCACGCTGCCCAGGTTCACGCTGCCCACCGCGATCGGATCTTCCGGCGGCGTCTTCGGCGCCATCGGGGCCATCGCGTCGAAGTGAGTCACCGGACGAATCACCATGCCGCCGCCGAGATCGAAGATGAACCACGGCGCGCGAAGAGCCTTCCGTCCGCCCATCTTCACCGCGAACTGGATGCCCAGGAGCCCGGTGCCCGAGATGCTGCCGACCGTCTGGGTGAGGCGCGACTCGTTCACCAGGGTGAGCGTGGCCCAGTCGTACCCCCCGGCGATCTGCACGTAGGGGTGAAACCAGCTCCACACCGGCACCCGCCAGGTGACGCCCAGCTGCAGGCCCTTGAGCGCGAACTGTACGGGCACGTTCACGTGCGAGGTGCTGCTGGTACCGCCTGTGGCGAAGCCGGCCTCGAGGTCGATCCACCCCAGCGGCAGCACGAAGCTCGTGCCC
>VFKJ01001103.1 GCA_009885595.1 Myxococcales bacterium
AGGCGTGCTCCGCTTCGCCCACGCTGAATGGAGCGGCCGCCCCCTCGTCGCCATCGGCCACAGCGTCGGCGGACAGATCCTCGGGCAGCCCGCGAGCAACACCCTCATCTCTCGCGCGGTCACCGTGGGCAGCCAGTTCGGCTCGTGGCAACTGTGGCCGGCGCCTCGCAAGTGGGCCTTCGCCGCCCTCTGGCACGGCCTGATGCCCGGCCTCACCCACACCCTGGGCTACTTCCCAGGCTCCTTGGGCATCGGCGCCGATCTCCCCAAGGAGGTCGCCCTCGAGTGGGCCCGCTGGTGCCGCAGCCGCGACTTCTTCCTCGCCCACGGCGTCGCCCGCGACGGCTACGCGCGGCTGAAGATCCCCATCCTCTCCATCAGCTTCACCGACGACACCTACGCGCCGCGGGCCGCCGTCGACGCGCTCCACTCGCTCTACGTGAACGCGCAGATCGAGCGGCGCCACCTCTCCCCGGCCGAGCTCGGCGTGAAGGAGATTGGTCACTTCGGCTTCTTCAAGGACTCCAGCTTGTGGGAGCGCGTGGGCGAGTTCGTCTTCGGCGCGACTGCCGTGCGCTCCGACCCGGCGGATCGCGCCGAGCCCCAAAGCGCCCCAGCACACGTTTGAGGAGTTGCTCGACGGCGTCGATCCGAAGCTCGCCGCCATCGCCACAACGCGCCCTGGTAGAAGCCGAGGTTCACGTACTCGGGCTGCTCGAGGGCAGCGGCAAGGGCCTGCGTCACGTGAAGGTGCGCTCGGTGAAGGAGGCCGCGAGCCCGGCTTTGCGCTCACTGGTGGCGGCGGCGCTCGCGCTTCGGAGAAAGGCGTAAGCCCTCTCCCCGACCCTCTCCCCCGCGGGGAGAGGGGGACGGTTTTGTCAGTTTTGTCCCTTCGCGGGCGAGGTGCCGGCGCTGCTCCACCGCGACCGCCGGCGCCAGCGTGCCGTCGCTGCGAATCACCCGCCACCACGGAATCCCCTCGAGCCGATGGAGCGCCTGCACCACCGCCCGCGCCGCCCCCGGCTTTCCCGCCATCAGCGCCACCCGCGCGTAGCTCGCTGTCTTCCCTTTGGGGATCGAGCGCACCGCCCGCTCGACGGCGATGAGCCAGGGACTCTTCGGCTTGAAGATCATGAAGGAACCGTGAAGGTGTCGTGAGCGGCCCGTGGAGCAGCGCGCCCGCGTGCATCGCATCGTTCCTCCTGTCACCTCAAGGAGGAACACCATGCGCCTGACCCTCGCCGTCCTCGTCTTCACCTCTGGCTGCGCCGCCTCGCGCGCCGCCATGCCCTCGCTGCCCTCGTATTCGCTCGCCGCGCTCCCCGCGCCCGCCGCCGTGCTCGAAGACAACCACTTCGCCCGCGATCGCATGGGGGTGGGCGAGAACGAGCTCAAGCAGATCCTCGCGGCGCCCGTCTTCCTCGAGGAGCACGCGCGCATCGGCGTGCTCCCCGTGCGCACCGGCTACGCCCCCGACGACGACGTGCCGGTGGAGGCCGCCCCCGCCACCCTCACCGACGCCCTCGACGGGAGCGGGCTGTTCGATCTCGCCTCGGAGATCTCCACCGAGTGGCCCACCACCAGCGGCACCGCGGGGCTGCGCGAGCTCGCCGCCCGCTACCGCACCGAGTACGTGCTGCTCTACCGGCACCGCTTCGCCGACGCCACGCGCGCCAACGGCTTCGCCGCCGGGTTCATCACCATCCTGGGCGCCTTCATTCTCCCCGGCACCACCATCGAGTCGGCTGGCGTGCTCGAGGCCACGCTCTTCGACGTGAAGACCGGCACCATCCTCTTCACCGTGCACGAGCGCGTGCGCAGCGAGGCGATCGCCGCGCCCCCCGCGGTGGAAGGCCGCCTCACCCTGATGCACCGCCAGATGGTCAAGGACGCCGCCCGGAAGCTCTCCGAACAGGTGCTCTTGCGCTGCCAGCGGCTGGTCGCCACCCGGCCCGCAAAGGATGCACCGGTCGCTGCCCTGGCCCCGAACTTTCACGCGGCCTTCCCCTGAAAAGACCAACGGCCCGTCGACTCGAAGTGGAGTCGGCGGGCCGTCGTGGTCCAGTGCGCTGCGAGGAAGGGCTTACTGGCCTTCGACGAAGCTGCGCAGCCGCTTGCTGCGCGAGGGGTGCCGCAGCTTCCGCAGGGCCTTCGCCTCGATCTGACGAATGCGCTCGCGCGTCACCTCGAAGTCCTGGCCCACCTCTTCCAGCGTGTGATCGGACTTCTCGCCGATGCCGAAGCGCATGCGCAGCACCTTCTCTTCGCGCGGCGTCAGGGTGGCCAGCACCTTGCGGGTCTGCTCCGCCAGGTTCATGTTGATGACCGCCTCGTCGGGCTTCACGTGCGCCTTGTCTTCGATGAAGTCGCCCAGGTGAGAGTCTTCCTCTTCACCGATGGGCGTCTCCAGCGAGATGGGCTCCTTGGCGATCTTGAGGACCTTGCGGACCTTGTCGAGCGGCAGCTCCATCTTCTCGGCGATCTCTTCAGGCGTCGGTTCGCGGCCGATCTCCTGCACCAGGTACCGCGAGGTGCGGATGAGCTTGTTGATCGTCTCGATCATGTGCACCGGAATACGAATGGTGCGGGCCTGATCGGCGATGGCGCGGGTGATGGCCTGGCGGATCCACCACGTGGCGTACGTGGAGAACTTGTAGCCACGCTTGTACTCGAACTTATCCACGGCCTTCATCAGGCCGATGTTCCCTTCCTGGATGAGGTCGAGGAACTGCAGGCCGCGGTTCGTGTACTTCTTGGCGATCGACACCACCAGGCGCAGGTTGGCCTCGACCAGCTCGCTCTTGGCGCGCTCGGCCCGGCGCTCGCCGACCCGAATGGCCTCGTACTTCGAGCGGAGCAGCTCGATCTCCATGCCCGCGTCTTCTTCGACCTTCTTGATCCGCCGCAGTGAGGTGCGCACGTCACGGTCGAGCGACTCCATGTGCTCTTCGGTGATGTTGAGCCTTCGCTGCAGGCGCTTGGCCGCGGGCGGGTTGCCCACCGCTTCTTTCAGCGCGACCTTGAGGTCGTTGAGCGGAATGCCGTACTGGCGCTGCAGGTCGCGCAGCTCTTCTTCGGCGCGATCGACGGTGTCGATCATGCCCTTGACGTGCTCGGCGATGCGGTCGACGGCCTTCTTCGACAGGCGCATCTCCTCGACCTGCTCCATCATCTTCTCGCGCAGCTCCTTGTCTTCCTGGCGGAGCTCCTTCTTCTTCACTTCAGACAGCTTCTTGCGGCCGTTGAGGTCCTCGAAGGTGTCCTCGACGTCCTTGTAGAGCTTCTTGAGCTTGTCGAGCTGCTTGCAGAGGTTCTCGATGCGGTTGGTCTCGGCCGCGTTGAGCTGGATCTCCTTGGCGCCCTCGGCGTCGACCTCGGCCTCCGGCTCGAACTCGCTCTCTTCTTCCTCTTCCCGCTGCGGCTCTTCGGGGGCGTCCTTGAACACCTCGCGCACCCGGAGCTTGCCGGTCTTGAGGCGGGGCCCGATGTCGAGCATCTCGTTGACCGCGACCTTGCAGTCGAGCAACGCGCGCATCACGTCCTTCTCGCCGTCCTCGATGCGCTTGGCGATCTCGACTTCGCCTTCACGCGTGAGCAGCGAGACCGAGCCCATCTTGCGCAGGTAGAGGCGCACCGGGTCGTTCGACTTGGTGCCGGCGTCGTCGGCGGACGCGGCCTTGGGGGCAGGGCGGCCTGGAGCCGCGGCGACCGGCGCGGGCTTCTCTTCCTCGTCGTCGTCGTCCTCCTCCTCTTCCTCGGCGGCGTCTTCTTCGGCGGCCACCGTGGGCTTGACCTCGACGGTGCCCTCGGACGCCTTCTGCGCGTCGACCACCTCGACGTCGTTGTCGCCGAACATCGACATCACGTCGTCGATCTGCTCGGGCGAGACCGCGTCGCCGGGCAGCGCGTCGTTCACCTCGTCGAAGGTGACGAAGCCCTTCTGCTTGCCGGCGGCCAGAAGGTCCTGGACCTCCTTGCGCTCGTGAACGGGATCTTCCTGGTCATCGTCTTTCTGGGCGTCGGCGTCGACCTCGGCGCCTCCCATCATCTCGATGGCCTTCTCTTCGACCTCGTCGTCGGTGACCTCAGTCGCGCCTTTGCCGCGCTTCCTGAGCTTCTCCTTGGCGAGCGCGGTCGCGTCTGCAGACTGCACAGCGTGCGCAGCCGCGATAGAGCGGGCCTCGCTCTTGCGCTTCTTTTCCTTGTCCTTGGCCTTGTCCTCGGCCTTTTTCTTCTTCTCCAAATCCTTCTTGGAAGTCTTGGAGGTAGACGCGTGCTTCGTCGCCATGCGAGGTGGTCTCCGACAGGGAGGAACGCCGTGGTACTGGTGAACCGGCCGCCCTTAGCTCAATTCAAGGGCTTCATACAATGAACCGGTGAGACTTCACCTTTGTGACAACCGCCTCTTCAGGGCAAGTAACTCGCCCCGTTCAGTCAGGAGGTCGCGGGAGTCCTGGGTGAGCTCCGAGGTGCCCCCCAGGGTGTTGGCGGTCTCCTTTGCAATGAAGGCCAGCCGATCATCGATGGCCCTCAACTTGAGCCTTTTACAAACCGAGACGAAGGCCTGTTCCAGCGAGCCTTCATCGGCCGGGAGCATGTCGCGCGACTTCGTCAACGCGATCTTGGTGCCCTCGCCGCTCTCGTAGAGGGCGTCTTCCGGGCTCCCACCGGACTGCAAGGCGGCCACAAGGTGCCGTAATCCAAGGTGTTTGAGCTCGTCGGCGACGCGGAACTCGTCTTTGGCCAGCAGCCGCCGATCTTTGAGGATCGCGGCCATCCAGCTCGCTTCCAGCTGATCAGGCGGCGGCCCCTCGGGCACCTTGGACACCGGCTTGGGGGCGGCCTTCACCGGCGGGGGCGCCTTGCTGCGCAGGGCGGTCTCCAGCTCCGAGGCGGGGAGCCCGAAGTGTTTGGCCATGCCCCCGAAGAGCGCGCTGCGGGTCAGCCCCACCGGCACCTGGGCGGCGATCGGCCGGAAGCGGTCCAGGGCGGCCATTTTTTCTTCGAACTCGGCCTCGGTGCCCGCCGGCAGGAGCGTCTGGAAGAGGTGGCTGCTCAGGGAAGGGGCGTCGTGCACCAGCGCCTGGACCGCCTCGGCGCCCTCCTTCCGCGCGAACGTGTCGGGATCTTCGCCCTGGGGCAGCACCGCCACCCGGCAATTGACGCCGCCCGCGAAGAGCGCGCCCGCCAGCCGCTCCACTGCGTTGCGCCCGGCGTCGTCGCCATCGAGCAGCAGCACCAGCTCCTTGGCTTCGAGGCGGTTGAGCAGGTTCAGGTGCCCCGGGGTGAGCGCGGTCGAGCACAACGCCACCGCGTTCTTCACGCCCGCCTGGTGCATGCCGATGGCGTCGAAGTAGCCCTCGCACAGCACCGCCGACTTCTTCTTGCGGATGTCGTCGCGCGCCTGGTCGGTCGCGTAGAGGATGTCCGACTTGTTGTAGAGCCGGTTCTCTTTCGAGTTGAGGTACTTGGGCCCGTCTTCGCCCTCGAGCAGGCGGCCGCCGAAGGCGATGGTGCGGCCCTCCGGTGAGCGAATGGGGATGATCACCCGCCCGCGGAACATGTCGTAGTAGCCCTCGCCCTTGGTGCGCGGCGCGCACAGGCCGGCCTTCTCCCCGAAGGCGAGCAGGCCTCGTTCGCGCAGCTGATCGGCGAGCTCCGTCCACGCCAGCGGCGCCCAGCCGAGGCCGAAGGCCTTGATCAGATCGTCCGTGAGGCCGCGGCTGTGCAGGTAGTCGCGCGCGTGCCGGCCCACCACCGGGTCCCACAGGCGCTCGGCGAAGTGGGTGGCGGCGTAGTCGGTGGCGTCTTTGACCTGCTGCTTCTCCACCATGCTGGGGTCGACGTCCCCTTCGATGTCGATGCCCAGCTCCTTGGCCAGATCGCGCACCGTGTCGAGGAAGGTCTTCCCCATCAACCGCTGCACGAAGCTGATCGCGTCGCCGCCCGCCTGGCAGCCAAAGCAGTAGAACCGCTTCTCGTCGGGCCACACGTTGAACGACGCCGACTTCTCGCCGTGAAACGGACACAGGCCCTTGTAGCTGCGGCCAGCCTTCTTCAGGTCGACGCCATGACGCTGAACGAGCGCGATCATGTCGACGCGCTCGCGCACTTCCTGGATCTTGGAGTCGGGAATCAGCACGGAGTCGAAGGGTCAGCCGAGCTTACCCAGCTGCAGCTTCACTTCGTCGCTGATGGCCTTGCCCTCGGCCTGCCCTTTGAGCCGGGGGGTGACGATCTTCATCACCGCGCCCAGGTCCTTCACCGACTTGGCGCCCGCCTCGGTGATCGCCTTGGCGATCTCCTGGGTGAGCTGCTCGGCGGTGAGCTGCGTGGGCAGGTAGAGCTGGAGGATCGCGATCTCCTTCTCTTCCTTGTCGGCCAGATCGGGACGGTTGGCCTTCTTGTACTCCGCGGCCGCGTCGCGGCGCTGCTTCACCTGGGTGGTGATCACCGCCACGATCGCCGGCTCGTCGAGCACCTTGTTGGCCGCTTCGACCTCTTTGTATTTCACCGCGCTCTTGATGGCGCGGATGGTCAGCAGCTTCAGCTCGTCCTTCGCGCGCATCGCGTCCTTCAGGTCGGAGTCGAGGCGCTCTCGCAAAGTGGCCATGGCTTCAAAGTCCTTTCGGTACCGCGAAACGGAAACGGAGGTTGGCAGTTGATGCCAACCTCCGTGTACTCCTGACAGCCAGCGGCGGTCAGTACGACCGGCGGTTCTTCTTCACCGCGCGCTTCTTCGCCGCGATGGCCTTCTTCTTCTTCTTCACAGAGGGCTTCTCGTAGTGCTCGCGCTTGCGGATCTCGGAAAGGATGCCGGCTTTCTCGGTGGCCTTCTTGAAACGCTTGAGGGCACCTTCGATGGACTCGCCGTCCTTCAGTTTGATGGTGGTCATTTGTCACCTCCTTCCGAGACGTACAGCTTCAGGGGCGAGGCGTGTGGCACAGCCGACCGGGCCCGCGCAAGCAATCATCGCGAGCCGACGCGGAACACCGTGCTGCCCAGCCTCACGCGCGTGCCCTCGGGCACCCGGCGCTCGGCATTGGGCGGCACCATCACGAACGTCCCGATGCCTTGCGACTTGTCCACCACCTCGAGCGCGTTGCCGGCCGGCCGGAGCTCACAGTGCAGGGGGGCCAGCGACTCGTCTTCGGGGAAGCGCACCAGGGTGCCGTCGCGCCCGACGCTGATCACCCCTCGCAGGATCCAGGTGCGGCCGGGTCGCGCGCCCACCAGCACGTGCTCCAACCGCCAGGACGCCGCGGGCCGGGGGGCGCCGTAGGGCCAGGGCTGCTCTGCGGGCACGGTGTCGAGGGGCCCCAGGTAGCGCAGCCGCTGCAGCCCCACCGAGAACGAGTCGCCCGGGTCCAGCCGGGTGGGCGCGGGGATGGAGAGCCACGAGCCCGAGGCGCTCCCGCCATCGGCGATCCACAGCTCGCCGCCGCGCAGGAAGAACGAGGCGTGCCCCGGCGACATGAAGAAATCGGCTTCCACGTCCAGCACGCCGATGCCCTTGCCGATCAGGATCGGCCGCTTCGCCACCGCGAGGCTCGTGCCCGTGTTGGGGCCGGTGAGCACCTCGAGCGCCCAGCTGCGGCCCTGGGCCTGGTGCGAGCCGGTGGCGCTCGGGACGGCCTCCAGCGCCGGCTGCGTGGACGACACCGTGGCGCTGGGCTGCTCGCTCACCACCAGGGAGAGGTGACGATCGGTGCGCTCTTCCTTCTTCTCGGCCACCAGCGAGCTGGGCGTCGACACGTCGGGCAGCTCACTTGCCGCCACCTCGGCCGTGGTCCCCATGCCGGGGATGGTGGTGCGCCGAAGCAGCCCGGGCGGCACGTCGCGCTGCAGGGCCGGCTGCGGCTCGAGCGGCGTGCTCTGGTTGTCGGGCGTCCGGATCGCTCCGGGAGGAATGACGAGGTGTGTCCGGTCAGGCACCGGGGGATTGGGCGGCAGGCTCCCCGGGCTGGTCGGAGCGCCCGCCGTCTTCATCGCCTCTCGCGCGCGCTCGTTCGTGGGGTC
>VFKJ01000087.1 GCA_009885595.1 Myxococcales bacterium
AAGCGGATCATCATGCTGACGTAGACGCGATCGCTCGGAGTGATTCGGTGCCGCGCCGGCTTCCCGCCCGTGCAGCTCGTCGCCGCGTTCGCGAGAGCACTCTCAGCAGCACCCGCGAGGGGGGCGCGACGCCTCAGTTCGACCAGGCGCGCCTCGGCCTGCTTGCGCGTCGAGTGGTGGATCGCCTCGACCTGTTCGGGCCCAAAGCGCTCGAGCGTGGAGAGCAACTGCCGCATGCGCAAGTTGCCGCTGAGCCGCTTTGGTGCGTCGAGAGAAAGTCCCAGGGCTTGCTGGTGAACGCGTCGGAGCCGAACAGGCCCATGCCCACCACGTTCGGCAGCTCGACCCACTCATACGCGTCCATACGCGTCGACGAAGGCCGCAGCATGTCAGACCTCGCTGGTATTCCAGGCCTCATGGCAAACACCGCACGAAGAGACCGAGTACCCTCGGAGTCAATGACTGAGCGCGGGCGACCTCACACGATTCAGGAGTGGCTCGAGCTGCCACCCGAACGACGGCTCGAGCTGATCGATGGCGAGTTCATCGAAAAGGCGGCTCCCGATCCGAGTCACGCGGACTCGCAGGGTGGAGTCCTCACGGCGGTGCGCTCGCACTTTCAACGCAGGCCAGGTGGTTCTGGCCCGGGGACAGGCGGCTGGTGGATCCTCCCAGAGGTGGACATTCAGCTCGGCGAGAATGGCCTTCGGCCAGACGTTTCCGGTTGGCGTCGTGAACGCGCTCAGCAGCGGCCTGCTGGCAGGCCCGTCACCTTGCGTCCTGATTGGATCTGCGAGGTCCTCTCGGAATCCAACCGGCACAACGACACTATCCGCAAGCTTCGTCACTACCACCATGCGGCTGTGCCGCATTACTGGCTCCTCGACCCAGATACCGGAACGCTGAACGTGTTTCGGCATGAGCCGCAGGGGTACCTCAACATCCTCATCGCTGATCGCGGGCAGCGCGTGCGCGCCGAGCCTTTCGAGTCCGTCGAACTCCACGTCGGTGTGCTGCTCGGCGATGATCCCGAGTAGCGGTGCGTTAGCGACTCGTGCGACGTCGAACTGAAGGTGGCGTTCTCCTGTAAAGAACGAAGCGTCTGTCCGTCATGCTCAGCGCGGGGGGCTGCTCTCGACGCGGCGCACCTGGTGGACCTCGGAGGAGCGGAATTAATCACTGAGCTTCGACAGCCTGAACGGCCGACGTTGTGCCCCGGCACTGTCGACGCTATCGTTGATAGCAATGGCACAGCTCATCGTTCGCAACATCGACGAAAAGGTGGTGGCCGCGCTCAAGCGCAGAGCGGCGGCCCGCGGGGTCTCCGCCGAGGCCGAGCACCGCCAACTGCTCGAGGCAGCCTTGTTGGGGCCGAAGAGGCCGAGCTTCAAGGACTACCTGGAGTCGATGCCCGAGGTGAAGACGACCCGCTCGCGCAGCCGGCCGCGGAAGGTCGTGCTGTGAGTTTCCTGGTGGACACGAACGTCCTCTCGGAGATCCGCAAGCGCGACCGGGCCGATCTGGGCGTGCGCCGCTGGTTCGCCGCCACCTCTGAAGACAGCCTCTTTCTCTCGGTGCTCGTGCTGGGCGAGATCCGCCAGGGCATCGAGCGGAAGCGAGATCCCCGGTCGGCCACTCACCTCGAGGCCTGGCTCGAGGGCATCGAGACGACCTTCGGGGATCGACTCCTCGAGGTGGACTCGGCGGTCGCCGACGTGTGGGGCCGGCTGAACGCCGTGCGTCCCCTGCCGGTCGCCGACGGGCTGCTCGCTGCGACCGCCATCGTCCACGGGTTCACCCTGGTGACCCGCAACACGGACGACTTCGCGCGCGTGCGCGTCGCGCTGCTGAACCCCTTCGCGCAGTGAGCGCAAAACCTCCAAGCGCCGATGGATGTTCGGGGCCAGGCATCTTCCGCTTCTGGCCGGGGGCCTGTACCAGCCCGGGCATGCGAGTCGCGCTCCTCTTCTTCTTCGTCGTGACGACCGGCTGCCTCAGCACCGCGTCCTCGAGCCAGCTCGAGTCGGTGGGCTCGGTGAAGGTGAACCCGCCCATTCCCCCGCTGCAGAACCCCGACGTGGTGAAGCAGCTGCCCGGCACCGAGCCCGTCAGCTGCACCGCGGCCGACGGCGGCACCCGCTTCCAGGACACCACCGAACAGTGGAACCTGGGCGCGAGCGGCCTGGGCCTCTTGGGCAATCGCCTCACGGTGGCGGACCTCGATTCCGATGGCTACCCCGACCTCATCGTGCACGCGGTGACGAGCAACCTGCGGCAGAACATCGACACCACCGACGGCGGCCGGCGCATCGTCTGGCAGTTGATGAACCGGCCGCTGGCCGACACCGGCCACCGCACCTTCGTCGATGAGACGGGCAACGGCTTCTTCGAGGTGCCGGGCGGCTCGCAGACGCAGTACCGCTCGGCGCAGCTGGCGGTGTTCGGCGACGTCGACAACGACGGAGACCTCGACGGCTTCTCCGGCACCTACACCGACCCCAACAAGCCCGCGACCGATCCGGGCGATCGCAACCAGGTGCTCCTCAACGACGGCACCGGCCACTTCACCCTGGCGTCGCCCTCGGCCACCACCCCGCGGGTGAGCGATCGCATGCCCACCACCAGCGCCACCTTCACCGACGCGGACCGCGATGGCCTGCTCGATGTCTTCGTGGGCAATTGGTACGAGGCCTACGGCTACAGCTACCTCGGCGTGCAGGCGCGGCTGTACCACGGGCGCGGAGCGGGTCAGTTCAGCGACACCACCCTCGCCAGCAACCTCGCGACCGACGACACCGGCTACGCCACCTTCCAAAACCACCGCCCCGCCTACGGGGTGACGGCGTGCGACCTCGACGACGACGGCGCGCCCGAGTTGATGGTGAGCGCCTACGGCCGGCAGCCCAACCTGCTCTACCGCAACGACGGCACCGGCAAGTTCCAGGACCAGAGCGTGGCCTCGGGCTTCGCCAGCGACGGCAACGTCGACTTCTCCGACAACCAGAACTTCCGCTGCTGGTGCACCGTGAACCGCACGGCGGCCTCGTGCCAGGGGGTGCCCAACCCGGTGATTGGCTGTCCGACCCCGGCGAGCAACGCCTGGGGCGTGGGCACCGATGATCAGCCGTGGCGCAACGGCGGCAACACCTTCACCACCTGGTGCGGCGACGTCGACGGCGACGGGAGGAACGACCTCTACAACGCGGAGATCCACCACTGGTGGGCCGGCGGCGCCAGTGACTCCTCTGAGCTGCAGCGCAACGTGTCCACCACCGGCTCGGTGCGCCTCGAGCGGCCGGGCAACGCGGCCACCGGGTTGGTGTTGCCGCATCGCACCAGCGACTGGAACGAGGGCGGGCTGATGGCGGCGGGGGGCGATCTCGACAACGACGGCCGGCTCGATCTGATCGCCGCCACCTCGGACTACGCGGATCAGTTCGGCCTCGTCTTCCAGCAGCAGCCCGGGGGCACCTTCCTCGAGCGCGGCGTCGCCTGGGGCCTGCGCCACGAGTGCATGTCGGGGCTCGCCATCGCCGACTTCGATCGCGATGGAGATCTCGACGTCCTCGCCGGCGCCAGCACCGCGCGAGACTGCGCGCGCCGGTGGTCGAAGAACGAGGTGCGCTTCTATGAGAACCAGGCGGTCGACACCAAGTGGCTGCTGCTGCACCTCGAGGGCAACGGCACCTCGACCAACCGCTCGGCGATCGGCGCGAAGGTGACGGTGAAGGCGGGCGGGCGCACGGTGACGCGCGAGGTGTCAGGCGGCTACGGGCACTTCGGCATGCAGAACGATCTCACGGTGCACGTGGGGCTGGGCGGCTGCGAAGGCGCCGACGAGATCAGCGTGCGCTGGCCCGACGCCGCGGCGAGCACGCAGACCTTCACTCGGGTGCCGGGCAACCAGTTCATGCGGCTCGAGCAGGGCTCGCCCGAGCCGTTCCAGGTGAAGTGAGCTTCAGCGCGCCAGCGGCGCCACGGCGGCCCGGGCCCGGGCGAGCACGTCGGCCTGGGTGGCGTCGGAGTGCGCCACCGCCTCCGCCTGCACCGTCGCCTGCTTCTGCTCGCGGACGCGCAGGGCGTCGCGCTTGCCCTTCGACTCTTCCTCGAGGCGCGCGCCGCGCTCTTCCACGGCCTTTTCGAAGGTCGAGGTCGACGGCTGCAGCAGCTTGCCGATGCTCTCGAAGAACCAGTCGAGCTTGAGGAAGCGGGTGATCTTGTCGAGCAGGCTGCCGCCGCTGCCCTGGGCGGGCGCGGAAGGGTCGATGATCTGCTCTGTCTCCGCCAGCCTGTCGACCTTGAGCCCGGCCTGATCGACGACGGCGGTCGCTTCCTTCACCACCCTGGACTGTTCGTCACGCGCGCGCCGCAGCTCGCGCGCCAGCTCGGTGCGCAGCTCGACCTGCGCCTTCTTCGACTCGGGCGTCTTCGGCAGCGCGTCGATCTTCACCCGCAGCTCGTTGATCTTCCGCTGCGATTCTTCCGAGCGCACCACCAACCCATCCAGCTTCCGGCGGGAACGCCCATCGAGGCGCCTCCCAGCGCGATCGTGGTACTCGCGCAGCGCCTCGGTGCGGGTGCTGAGGCGGGC